>DATKLH010000559.1:0-13564 GCA_035542515.1 Casimicrobiaceae bacterium | reverse complement strand
CGCCCGCCGACTCGATGTCGTCATCTACCTTCTCGATCCCGACGATCCCACGTCGGTGTTCCCGGAAGGTCAGGCGCTGAAGCGCGAGTGCGTGATCCACGAGACGCCGTTCGTGTCGACCGTGGCACACGCGCGCGAATGGTTCGAGCTTGCGGCGGTGGCTGCCGGTGCGGCTCCCGATCCGGCGCTCGACGCGTGGTTCGACTTCGCGCGCCAGACCGTCGCGTTGATCGCGCACGACGCGCGCAAGGACGCACTGATGCATTTCGTGCGCGACGCCTTTCCGTTCTTCGACCGCTTCGGCTCCCGCATCGCCACCGGCACGACGGGCAGCCTCCTCAACGGACTTGCCGAGTCCCTGCGCGAACCCTCCGCGCAGCCGTGGGTGCGTCGGTATCGCTCCGGTCCGCTGGGAGGCGATGCCGAAATCGCGCTCGAGGTGCTGGAGGATCGCTGCCAGCGCATCGTTTTCTTCGAGGATCCCCACGTCGCGCGACAGCATGAGGCCGACATCCAGTTACTCGAACGCTCGGCCCGGATCGCGACGATGCGAACGATGTGCATCAGTGACAATGCGAGCGCAGCTCAATGGATCGAACGATGCGCGCTCCGGAGCGAGGCCAGGTCCGCTTCAGCGCGCGGTGTCTAGCCCGCCAGAAGACCATGCGGCGAGGAAGGTTTCTGGCGCATCGGTCCTGTACGTCACATCCTGCCGCTTTGCGCGCGCCCGCCGAGCTCCGTCCTACGCAGTTCCACCTAGACCGCCGAACCACGCCTGTAACCGCCCGCGCTCGGGTCCGTGCACGGTTCTTGCTGACCGTGCCGAGCGTCCGGTCCTGATCGGCCGGACGCGGCATCGACTCGTCTCGCAAGCACATGCGGGCGCCAGTCGGCCATCGGACCATCGGCGCATCGGGGGCCGGAAGCGATCAGCACCGCAAGCGTAATCGCGTCGCAGCCTCCGTCCGTGCGGCGACGCCAGGAGAGCCTGGTGGACAAGCGCTCGTTTCGCATCCTCGCGGTCGACGACGACCCGCGCAATTTGCGGCTCATCGAGTCGATCCTGCGGCCGGAGGGTTATGCGATCGAACTCGCCGGCAGCGGCGAGGACGCGCTCGCGGCTGCGCATCGCAGTCCACCCGACCTGATCCTGCTCGACGTGATGATGCCCGGCATGAGCGGCTTCGACGTCGCCCGTCGCCTCAAGGAGCAAGTGCACACACGGGTGGTCCCGGTCATCATGGTCACCTCGCTCAACGATCGAGCCTCGCGCCTGTCCGCGCTCGAAATCGGGGCCGAGGATTTCCTCACCAAGCCGATCGACCGCGCCGAGCTGTGGGCGCGTGTGCGCAACCTCCTGCGCCTCAAGGACTACAGCGACCAGCTCGCCGGGCAAGCGCGCCTGCTCGAGGAACGCGTGCGTGACCGCACACGCGAGCTGACGGAGTCGTATCGCCAGACCATCCGGACGCTCAACCGCGCCGCGTCGTACCGCGACGAGGAGACCGGTGCGCATGTGCGACGCATCAGCTTCTATTGCGTCGAGCTCGCGCAGCGCCTGGGCATGGACGACGACTTCTGCAACACGATCTTCTACGCGAGCCCCATGCACGACGTGGGCAAGATCGCGATCCCCGACCGCATCCTGCAGAAAGCGGGGCCGCTGGACCAGGACGAGTGGACGATCATGAAGACCCACGCATTGCTCGGCGCGAAGATGCTCGAGGGCGGCGATTCGCCGTACCTGGAGATGGGCCGCGACATCGCGATGAGCCACCACGAGCGCTGGGATGGAAGCGGCTACCCGCATGGGCTGCGTGGCGAGGACATTCCGTTCGCGGCGCGCCTCATGAACATCGCGGACGTCTACGACGCGTTGCGCAGTCGACGCTGCTACAAGCCGCCGTTCGAGCACGAGCGCGCCGTGCGCATCATCCTCGAGGGCGACGGACGCACGCGCCCCGAGCACTTCGATCCGGGCGTGCTCGACGCCTTCCGCAGCTGCCAGGAAACGCTGCGCGACGTTTACGACCAGAACGCGGACGAGCCCGATGCGGTTGAAGCCTAGCCACGCGTCGCGGCAGCGGTGGTTTCCGCTCGTCGCGGCGTACCTGAGCATCGCGGCGGGCGCGATCGCCCTCGCAGGCTGGGTGTTCGACGTGCACCTGCTGCGCAGCGTATTGCCGGGCGCGGTGGAGATGAAGGCCAACACGGCCATCGGACTGCTCGCCGCGGGAATCGCATTGGCACTGCTAGCGACCGAGTCGACCCCCATCAAGAACCACTGTGCGCGCGCTGCCGGCGCGTTCGTCACGGTCATCGGTTTCGCCACCCTGGGGGAATACGTCTTCGGATGGCAGCTTGGGATCGACGAGCTCGTGTTCCGCGACACGGGCATTGCGTACAACGCGCTGCGCGGTCGCATGTCGCCGCTGACCGCCGCGGCCTTCGCCGGCGCCGGGGCTGCGCTGGTCGCCGCTCCGTCGCAGCAGCTGCGCTGGCTGGTGTGGACCCTTGCCGTGCTGATCGCGGCGCTCGGCACGCTGTCCACCATCGGGTATCTCTGGGACGCAGGCGAACTCGTCACCGACCGTTGGATTCCGCCGATCGCGCTCAATACGGCGATCTGCTTCGCGCTGCTCGGTGCCGGCGTGTTCATCGCAACGATGGACCCGGCGAATGCGCACATGCATGGCGACTCATGGTCCAATGCCACTCGTCAGTCGAGCATCGAGATCAAAGTGCTCGCCGGCTTCGTCGCCGCAATCGTTCTGGTGACAGTCGGCGGAGGATTGACCTACCGCGCGAGCGTGGCGCTGGCGGAGTCGACCGAGGCGCTCGCACGTACGCAGGACGTGCGCACTGCGCTGGGCCAGCTCTATACCTCGGTCGCGGATGCCGAATCGGCGCAGCGTCGCTACCTGCTCACGGCGCAACCCGAGGCGGTGAGCGACTTCGCGGTCAACGTGTACGCGGCCGGACATCGCGAGCGCCTGCTCACGCGCTTGCTGCAGGACAGCGTCGAGCAACAACGCAACCTGACGGACTTGCGCACGCTGGTCAAGCAGCGATTGGCCTCGCTCGCACGCGGCATCCTGCAATTCGACGCTGAAGGCGATGTGGCCGTACGCAGGCTCGCCGCCGCCGGCACGGGGCCGGTGACGATGCGCGGCCTGCGCGCATTGACCGAACGCATGGACCGCATCGAGGCCGACCTGCTCGAAGCGCGTCAGGAGCGCTACGGGCGTACGCGCCAGCTCACGCTCGCGGCAATGTTCACCACATTGGTGGTCGCGAGCGGCCTGCTCGCAGTGCTGTTCCGCGCGATCCACCGCCAGATGCGCGAGCGCGAAGACGTCGCGCGTTACAACAACGTGCACCGTCGCGCTTTGCTGCTCTATGCGGGCGCACCCGGTCGCACGCAAATGCTGCAAGGCCTGCTCGACCTGCTGGCCGGCACGCCGCCTTTCGTCGCCGCCGCGTTCTACACCCTCGACGACGACGAAGGCGATCGGCTGCTGCCGGAAGCAAGCGCGGGAGTCCTGGCGCGCTCGCCGCAGCCGGTCGCGCGCGGCGAGGGACCGATCGGCGAGGCTTTGCAAAGCGGCCGTGGGGCCGAAGGCCCCGTGGAAGTCGAATCCGACGGAACAGCCCGCGCCAACCAGGCGCACGTCCTCGCCTATCCGGTCATCTATCGCGAACGCAAGCTCGGAGTCCTGGCCGCGGCGACGCGAGAGCCGCCCAGCGAGCGCGAGCGAGCGTTCATCGAAGGGGTCGCGAGGCAGTTCGGCGTGGCAGTCAGCAATCTCGAGCACACCGAAGATCTGCGCCGGATGTCCAATGAGCTCGCCGGCAAGAACCAATCGCTGCATCAGCACGCGATCGCGCTCGTGGAAGCGAGCCGGCTCAAGAGCGAGTTCCTCGCGACCATGTCGCACGAGCTGCGCACGCCGCTGAACGCGATCATCGGCTTCGCCGAAGTGCTGCACGATCGGCTCGCCGGCGATCTCAACGAGCAGCAATCCGAATACGTCGGCGACATCATGCACAGCGGCGAGCATCTGCTCGAGCTGATCAACGACATCCTCGATCTGTCCAAGATCGAAGCGGGGCGGATGGACCTGAGCGTCGAGCCGATCGAAATGCTCACGCTGGCGAAGAACGCGCTGGCGATGATCAAGGAGAAGGCGCTCGCGCATCGGCTGCGCGTCGAACTCGATGTGCCGCCGGATCTGCCGCCGGTATGGGCGGACCGGCGCAGGATCAAGCAGATCCTCTACAACCTGCTCTCCAACGCCGTGAAGTTCACGCCCGACGGCGGCAGCGTAACCTTGCGCGCGCGGCGAAGCGCGAGCGACCAAGGCGAGGACCTCGAGCTTTCGGTCATCGACACCGGCATCGGCATTTCGCCGGAAGATCAGGGCAAGCTGTTTCAGGCCTTCATGCAGATCGACAGCTCGCTATCCAAGAACTTCGAGGGCACCGGTCTCGGACTTGCGATGGTCAAGCGCCTCGCCGAACTCCACGGCGGACGCGTTTCGGTGGAAAGCGCAGAGGGCCACGGCTCGACGTTCACCGTGTTCCTCCCGCTAAGGCGAGCCGAGCCGCTGCCGCAAGCGGCCGCATCGAGCGACGCCCCGGCGCTCGCGGCCCATCCGCCACTCGCGCTCGTCCTCGAAGACGACCCGCGCGCCGCCGAGCTTCTGCGGCTGCAGCTGGAAACGATGGGGCTGGAGGTGTTGCACGCGTCCAACGGCGAAGGCGCGCTGCATCTTGCCCGAGAGCGCAGGCCCGATGTGATCACACTCGATGTACTGCTCCCCGGCATGGACGGGTGGGAGTTCCTCGATGCGCTCAAAGCGGACCCTGCCCTGGCGGCAATCCCGGTGGTGATCATATCGATCCTGTCGGACACCAAGAAGGGACTCG
Source organism: Casimicrobiaceae bacterium (assembly GCA_035542515.1). GTDB lineage: Bacteria > Pseudomonadota > Gammaproteobacteria > Burkholderiales > Casimicrobiaceae > VBCG01. Next base: position 8,635 of record DATKLH010000559.1, on the reverse strand, counting down.
CGCTGGGCGCTTCGTTCGTCCTGCAGAAGCCCGTCGATCGCGAGGAGCTGCTGGCAGCGATGCAGGCGCTCAACCTCGTGCCCGGCTCGGGACGCATGGTTCGCGTGCTGGTCATCGACGACGATCCGAGCGCCGTCGAGATCGTGAGCACGTATCTCTCCGCAGCGGGCTACGGCGTCGCCCAGGCCTATCACGGACGCGACGGCATCGACATGGCGCGCACGCTTCAACCCGACGTGATCGTGCTCGACCTCCTGATGCCGGAGCTGTCCGGTTTCGACGTGGTCGACAAGCTGCAGGGCGACCGGGAGACCGACGGGATCCCGATCGTGGTCGTGACGGCCAAATCGCTGACCCAGGCCGATCGTCACGCGCTCAACGGACAGGTCACGCGCATCCTGGACAAGACATCGTTCAAGCGCGAGCACTTGATCGGCGAAGTGCGCCGTGCATTGTCACCCACACGGAGGCCATAAGTGCCGCGCCTGCTGATCATCGAAGACCATCCGACCAACCTCAAGCTCGCGACGCTGATCCTGCAGAGCGCGGGCCATGAGGTGCTCGGCGTGGAAAACGCAGCCGATGGGTTGCGCGCTGCCGCGGACTGGCTTCCGGACGTCATCCTGATCGACGTCCAGCTGCCCGGCATGGACGGACTCGAGGCCACGCGACTCCTCAAGAAGGACGAGGCCACCCGAAGCATTCCCGTCATCGCGCTGACCGCCTTCGCCATGGAAGGCGATTCGACCAAGATGCGCGCAGCCGGTTGCGACGATTACCTCGCCAAGCCGTATCGCCGCGCGGTGCTGCTCGAAAAGGTCGACAAGGCGCTGGGACGCCATACGGTCGACGGTTCACCGCCCGACTAGAGCGATGATCGCGTCGACCGTCCCGCGGGCAGGTGCGTCTCGCGCAGGATTACTTGCGCACCGCGCGGGGCCGCTGCGCTGGGTGTCGACGAGGTCGCTCGCGTGAAATCCGCATCCCGACTGCGCGAATTGAGGGCGCCGCTGCTGCTCGCTTCGGTGATCGCGGCGCTGCTCGCGCTTGCGTACCTGCCGGTCCGCGAACTGCGCAACCTGAGCAGCCAGGTCGACCAGAACCATCGTCTCATCGAGAGAATCAACGAGGTGCCCGACCAGCTCGCCGCGACCGCGTCCTCGCAGCGCGCGTTCCTCATCACCAACGACCTGCGCTATCGCAAGGAATTCCAGGACAACCTCCAGGAGTTCGACGCGGCTCTCGCCGCGCTCGACGCGCAGACTGTCACGCATCCCACGCGCGCCGCCGAAATGGCGCAACTCGCCTCGCAGGCGCGCGCCGCGCGGGCGGTCATCGACTTCGGCATGCAGGGCTTCGCGACCGACGCCGGCGCCCTCCAGCAATTGCTGTTGCAGCAGGACCGTGCTCTGGACGCCGTCGAGAGCGTGGCGCAGCGCGCCATCGAACGCAGCCATCGCGAGCTCGAGAATCTGGCGCAAAGCGCCGAATCGGTCACGCGTTTCGTCTTCGCGATACTCGCTGCGCTCGCCATCGCGTCGGGCTCGTTGTTGGCATGGCGCTCGAGCCGCTTGCGCTCCGAGATGGAAGCGCGACGCTCGGTCGAGCAGCTCCTTCATCAGGCCAACGCGGAGCTCGAGGCGCGGGTAGCCGCGCGCACCGGGGAGGCCAACGAGCGCGCTTTGCGCTTCAGCAGCCTGGTCGAACGGATTCCAGGCTGCGTCTATCGCTGCGCCAACGATGCGGATCGCACGATGCTGTATGCGAGCGACGCGGTCGAGGACATCACCGGTCTGGGTGCGAAGGAGTTTCTGGAGCACCGCGCGAGCTGGATGGGTCTTGTCGTTGCCGAGGACCGCGACGGCGTTGCGAGATCGATTCGCGAGGCCGTCGAGCGCAAGTCTCCGTTTGCCATCGAATACCGCATTCGCCAGCATGACGGAACGCTGCGCTGGCTGCACGAGCGTGGCCGCGCAACGTTCGATGCCGAAGGCTCCGCGCAGTACATCGAGGGAGTCGTGTTCGACATCAGCTCGCGCAAGGTTTCCGAGGAGCGCCTCGCCCAGGCGAGCACCAGCCTGAGGGACAGCGAACAGCGCCTGCGCCGCATGGCCGAGGCCATCGACGAGGTGTTCTGGATGCGCTCGCCCGACTACCAGTCGGTCCTCTATGTCAGCACGGCGTTCGAGCGCGTGTGGGGGCGCACCAGCGAGGAGCTGTACGCGAACCCGCTCCTGTGGATGAAGTCGATCCACGCATCCGATCTTCCGCGCGTCACGCTCGCGCTCGACAACCTCGCGGAGGGCAAGGATTACGATCTGGAATATCGCGTGCTCCGTCCCGACGCCACGACGCGCTGGGTGCAGGATCGCGGCTACGCGCTGCGCGACGACAACGGCAAGGTGACGATGACCGCCGGAGTGACGATCGACATCACCGAGCGACGTGCCGCCGAGGGCCGATTGGTGGCCGCGAAGCGCGAGCTCGAGACAGCGCTGGAGCTGGTCTCGCGCAAGAACCAGATGCTGCTCGAGGCGACCCGGGCGCGCTCGGATTTTCTCGCCACCATCTCGCACGAGCTGCGCACGCCGCTGAACGCCATCATCGGTTATTCCGAGATGATGGAGGCCGGACTCGCAGGCAAGTTGTCGCCGCAGCAGCACGACTTCGCGAGCGACATCCATCAGGCCGGCGTGAAGCTGCTCGGACGCATCACGGCGATCCTGGACTACATCCACCTCGACTCGGGCCTGGTCAAGCCGTCGCCGGAGCCGGCCGACCCTGTGCAGCTCATCGAGGATATCGCGGCGGAGTTTTCCGACGCGGCACGCAAGGCGGGCATCGAGTTGAACGTCACGCTCGGCGCCGCCATCGATCGATCGCTGCTCGATCGCCGCAAGATCGCCGACGCGATCCGCCACCTGCTGGGCAACGCCGTGAAGTTCACGCCGGCCGGCGGGCGGGTCACGATCAGCGTCCGCGAGTCCGCTCACGACGAGGTGCCGCGGCAGGTCGTGGACAGCGCGCCGCGCTGGCTGGCCTTCGAGGTGAGCGACACGGGTCCCGGCATCTCGCACAACGATCGACACCTGCTGTTCGAGCCGTTCAAGCAGGGCGAGCGCTCGCTCACCCGCGGCCACGACGGCATCGGACTCGGCCTTGCGCTTTCGCAGCGGCTCGCGAGGACATGCGGTGGACTGGTCAGCGTGGAAAGCGAGCGCGGAGCCGGCGCGCGCTTCGTGCTGTGGATTCCTCATCGCCTGGCCGACCGCAGCGCCGTCGACGACGCCGCGCTGCGCGCTTCTCTTGCGCGGATGACGCCGGGCGAAACGCCGCTCGCGCTGGTCGTCGAAGACGATCCGGAGATGGGCGCACGGGTTCGACTTCAGCTCGAGAACGAAGGATTGCGCGTGGCTATCGCATCCACTGCCGAGGATGCACTGGAGATGGCCGCAGCCCTGCATCCGCAACTGATCACGCTCGACGTACTGCTCCCCGGCATGGACGGCTTGTCGTTCTTCTCGCGCCTCAAGCGCGATCCGACGCTCGCCGACATCCCGGTGATCATCATCTCGATGGTGGGCGACCGCTATGTCGTCGAGGCCGAAGGCGCAGCGAGCGTGCTGCAGAAGCCGCTGCGGCACGAGCAATTGCGCGCGGCCCTCGCATCGCTCGGTTTCATGTCGCAAAGACGCCGTCGCGTGCTCATCATCGACGACGATGAGGGATCGAGCCGGCTCACTGCCGCGACGGTCGGTTCGCTCGGGCTCCTGGTGACCGAAGCGCACAGCGCGGCGGACGGGATCGCGCGCGCGAAATCGGAGCGGCCGGACCTCATCATCCTGGACCTCGCGGGATCCAATGCGTCGGGCTTCGAGGTGGTCGAAGCGCTGCAAGCGGAGCCGGCAACGCGCGTGATCCCGGTGATCATCGCAACGGCTTTTGCAAGCGGCGATGCGGCCCACACCAACGAAGAGTCCCCGGACGGCGAGCCGGCAAGCCGCATCCCCTTCAGTCGCGAGCAACTGATCGCCGAAGTGCGACGCGCGCTGAATCAGACCGAAGACGCGTAGCGGCCCGCGCCGTACCGATTCGCCGGCTTGGTCCGGCGAGCGTGCAAGCACGTCGAGCGAACCGGCGTGATCACGGCACTCGTGTGCTACCTTCCACGGCGATCGTGACTTCCGTACGCCGTCCTCTCGACGCCTTCGCAGTGACGATGATGCTGCTGCTGGCCATGGCATGGGCGTTGCAGCAGGTCGCCATCAAGCTCGCCGCGCCGCACATGCCGCTGCTCATGCAGGCCGCGGTTCGTTCCTCCATCGCCACTGCGCTGTTGCTCGGCTGGGCCGCGTTACGCGGCATTGGCTTGTGGCAGCGCGATCGAACGTTCTGGCCGGGCGTCATCGCGGGGGTGCTGTTCGGCCTCGAGTTCGCATTGATTTACGGCGGACTCGCGTACACGACGGCAGGTCGCATGATCGTGTTTCTGTATCTCGCACCTTGCTTCACTGCGTTGGGACTTGCGCCGTTCCTGCCTGCGGAACGCCTGGGCGTGCCGCAATGGGCCGGCGTCGCCCTGGCGTTTGCGGGCGTCGCGATCGCATTCGGGGATTCGAGCGCTGGTCCGCGCGCCTACATCGGCGATCTGTGCGCTGTCGCCGCAGCGCTGCTGTGGGCGAGCACGACCGTACTGATACGCACGACCGACCTCGCACGAGTGACAGCGACCAAGGTACTCTTCTATCAACTGGCCACCTCGGCGGTCGTGCTTTGGCTGGTGACAGCTGCGACCGGTGATGCAACACCCCAGGCGCCCAACGCGCTGATGATCGTAAGCCTGGCCTACCAGAGCATCGTCGTCGCGTTCGCCAGCTACCTGTTGTGGTTCTGGCTCCTGACGCGATATCTCGCGAGCCGACTCTCGGTGTTCTCGTTCCTGACGCCGCTGTTCGGCGTGGCCTTCGGCGTGATCTTCCTCGCCGAGCCGCTCACGGCGCGCTTCGGTGCCGCCGCGCTGCTCGTAGGCGCGGGCATCGCGCTGGTCAATCGCGTTCCTGCCCGACCGACCGGGCCGCGACCGAAGTCGCGCTAGCCCAGCTCGCTCATCGCCTCGGCGGCGCGAATGGCCGGCCGATGTTGCACTCCGCCCCAACAACGCGATCGCTCACCGGCACGGGAGATCGCGACGGTGGCATCCCGCGACGCCGAGCCGATCATCCGTAGCGAACCGAAATGATCTCGTAGTTGCGCAAGCCGCTGGGCACCTGCACTTCGACGCTCTCGCCCTCGTGCTTGCCGATCAACGCGCGCGCGATCGGGGACGACACGGAGATCTTGTTGTGCTTCAGGTCGGCCTCGTCGTCACCGACGATCTGATAGGCGTTGCGCGCGCCGCTGTCGAGATCCTCCACCTCCACTGTCGCGCCGAATACCACGCGGCCGTCGGCATCGAGCGCCGTGGGATCGATCACCTGCGCGTTGGCGAGCTTGCTCTCGAGTTCCATGATGCGCCCTTCGACGAAGCCCTGCCGCTCCTTCGCGGCATCGTAGTCGGCGTTCTCCGACAGATCGCCGTGCGAGCGCGCCTCGGCGAGCGCCTGGATGACGTGCGGGCGCTCCACCGTCTTCAACCGATGCAGCTCGAGCTTCAGGCGCTCGGCGCCGGCGGTGGTCATGGGGACTTTGCTCATTGCGGTGGGTCCTATTGCGTACGCCCGAGGAGCGTAGTTGGTAGATAGTAGATAGTATTTAGTGCGCGGTCGCCCGCCCGCTTATGCAAAGTCGCACTGCATCGTAGGCACACTAACTACCATCTACTAACCACCATCTACGCCTTTGCCGGGGTCATTGCAGCCGCTGATGCAACGCCTGTATCGCATACGGCACCAGCCCCCGCATCCCGGCGAGGCCCAGCGCGGCCGCGCGCGCACCATCGATGGTCGTGAAAGTAGGAACCTGATCGTTCAGCGCAGCGCGTCGTATCGCATAGCTGTCCTTGATCGCCGTGCGCTTCTCCTCCACCGTGTTGATCACGATCGCGATCTCGTCGTTCACGAGCATGTCGACGATGTGCGGACGGCCCTCGTAGACCTTGTTTACCGGCGTGACAGGGATGCCCGCGGCCGCGAATGCCGCTGCGGTTCCGCGCGTGGCGACGAGGTTGTAACCGAGTTGCACGAAAGTGCGCGCCATATCGATCGAACGCGGCTTGTCGCTGTTCTTGATGCTCACGAAGACATTGCCCGACGGCGGCAGCTTCACGCCGGCGGCGAGCTGGCTCTTCAGGAACGCTTCGGCGAAGGTCTCGCCCACGCCCATCACTTCGCCGGTCGACTTCATTTCGGGCCCGAGGATGGTATCCACGCCCGGGAACTTGATGAACGGGAACACCGCTTCCTTCACCGAGAAGTAAGGCGGCACGATCTCGCCGTCGATGCCTTGATCGGAAAGCTTGCTACCCACCATGCAGCGTGCCGCGATCTTGGCGAGCGGCCGGCCGGTCGCCTTGGATACGTAGGGGACCGTGCGCGAGGCCCGCGGGTTCACTTCGAGCACGTACACCACGCCGTCCTGGATCGCGAACTGCACATTCATCAGGCCGACGACATCGAGACCTTTCGCCATCGCCACTGTCTGGCGGCGGAGCTCGTCCTGCACTTCGGCCGAGAGCGAGAACGGCGGCAACGAGCACGCCGAGTCCCCGGAGTGCACGCCCGCCTGCTCGATGTGTTCCATGATGCCGCCGATCACCACCCGCTCGCCATCCGAGACCGCATCGACGTCGACTTCGATCGCATTGTTCAGGAAACGATCGAGCAGCACCGGGCTGTCGTTGCTGACCTTCACGGCCTCGCGCATGTAGCGCTCGAGGTCGCGCGGGTCGTGCACGATTTCCATGGCACGACCGCCGAGCACGTACGAAGGTCGCACCACGAGCGGATAGCCGATCTCGTCGGCTGCCTTGAGCGCGGCCTCTTCGTTGCGCGCGGTGCGGTTGGGCGGCTGGCGCAGATCGAGCCGATGCAGCAACTGCTGGAAGCGCTCGCGATCCTCCGCCATGTCGATCATGTCGGGCGTAGTGCCGATGATCGGTACGCCGCAACGTTCCAGCGCACGGGCGAGCTTGAGCGGCGTTTGCCCGCCGTACTGGACGATCACGCCCCAGGGCTTCTCGACGTGCACGATCTCGAGCACGTCTTCCAGTGTCAGCGGCTCGAAGTAGAGGCGGTCGGAAGTATCGTAGTCGGTCGAGACGGTCTCGGGATTGCAGTTGACCATGATCGTCTCGTAACCATCTTCGCGCAGCGCCATCGCGGCGTGCACGCAGCAGTAGTCGAATTCGATTCCCTGCCCGATGCGATTGGGGCCGCCACCGAGCACGACGATTTTCTTGCGCTGCGTCGGTTGCGCTTCGCACTCCTCCTCGTAGGTCGAGTAGAGATATGCGGTGTTGGTCGCGAATTCCGCGGCGCAGGTGTCGACGCGCTTGAACACCGGCCGCACGCCGAGCTCGTGGCGGCGCGAGCGCACCTGGTCCTCGCTCGACTTGGTGAGATACGCGAGGCGACGGTCCGAGAAGCCCTTGCGCTTGAGCTCGCGCAGCTCCTCGGCGTTGATCGAGTCGAGCGTGCGCTTCTCGAGCTTGAGCTCGAGGTCGACGATCTCCTTGATCTGCGCGAGGAACCACGGATCGATCCTGGTGTAACCGTGCAGCTCCTCGATCGACATGCCGATGCCGAACGCGTCGGCCACATACCACAAGCGCTCGGCGCGCGGATAGGCGAGCTCGTCGCCGATCTTGTCGGGATCGACGCTCTTGAGATTGAACCCGTCGACGCCGACCTCGAGGCCGCGCAGCGCCTTCTGCAGCGATTCCTGAAAGGTGCGGCCGATGGCCATCACTTCGCCGACCGACTTCATCTGCGTGGTCAGGCGATCGTCGGCTTCCTTGAACTTCTCGAACGCGAAGCGCGGCACCTTCGTGACCACGTAGTCGATGGTCGGCTCGAACGACGCCGGCGTGCGTCCGCCCGTGATGTCGTTGCGCAGTTCGTCGAGCGTATAGCCGACGGCGAGCTTCGCCGCGATCTTGGCGATCGGAAAGCCGGTCGCCTTGGAGGCGAGCGCGGAGCTGCGCGACACCCGCGGGTTCATCTCGATGACGATCATGCGGCCATCGGCAGGGTTGATCGCGAACTGCACGTTCGACCCGCCGGTATCGACGCCGATCTCGCGCAACACGGCGATGCTCGCGTCGCGCATGATCTGGTATTCCTTGTCGGTGAGCGTCTGCGCCGGCGCCACCGTGATCGAGTCTCCGGTGTGCACGCCCATCGGATCGAGGTTCTCGATGCTGCACACGATGATGCAGTTGTCCTTGCGATCGCGCACGACTTCCATCTCGAACTCTTTCCAGCCGAGCAGCGATTCCTCGATCAGAAGCTCGCGCGTGGGCGACAGGTCGAGCCCGCGCTTGCACATCTCGACGAACTCGTCCTTGTTGTACGCGATGCCGCCGCCGGTGCCGCCCAGGGTGAACGACGGGCGGATCACCGCCGGAAAGCCGATTTGCCCCTGCACTTCGAGCGCCTGATCGAGGTTGTGCGCGATGCCCGAGCGCGCGGAGCCCAGG
>DATKLH010000558.1:0-16208 GCA_035542515.1 Casimicrobiaceae bacterium | reverse complement strand
TCGGCGCGCGCGTGCTGCTGCGCTTCATTGAAGCGTTCGCGCCGCCGCAAGCTGCACAAGCATGAGCAACGACGCGGGCCGGCTGCTGGACGATTTCATCGACGCGCATCGCTCGCAGCAACAGGACTTTCTCGCGGCGCTGGTGCGCGTGCCCTCGGACAACCCGCCCGGCGACTGCGCTCCGCATGCCGAGGTCGCGGCGCGCCTGCTCGAAGCGATGAACTTGCCGGTAACGCGTCATGCCGTTCCGCCGGAGCGGGTGCGCGCCAACGGCATGGTGTCGTGCACCAATCTCGTCGTGCGCGTCGTGTTTGGCAGCGGCAGCGGGCCGACCATCGCCCTCAACGCGCACGGTGACGTCGTGCCGCCCGGCTCGGGCTGGAGCACCGATCCCTACGGGGCGGGGATACGCGACGGCGCGATGTACGGACGCGGCGTCGCCGTGTCGAAATCCGATTTCGCGACCTATGCGTTCGCGTTGCGCGCGCTGCAGGCCGCGGCGGAGGCGGGCGTCGTGCTGGATGGAACGATCGAGCTCCATTTCACCTACGACGAGGAAGTCGGCGGCGCGATCGGTCCCGCCTGGCTTCTGGATCAAGGCTGCAGCAAGCCCGATCTCGCGATCTCGGCCGGCTTCGCGTACGGCATCACCACTGCGCACAACGGCTGCCTGCATCTGGAAGTCGAAGTACGCGGTGTGTCGGGACATGCGGCCGAACCGCACAAGGCGGTCGATGCGCTCGAAGCGGCGACGGCGATCCTCGGCGAGCTGTATCGATTGCGGCGTAGCTACGACGCGATCAGCTCACGCGTACCGGGCATTGCGCATCCCACGCTGGTGGTGGGATTGATCCACGGAGGCATCAACACCAACGTCGTGCCGGATGCGGTGTGGTTCCGCCTCGATCGGCGCATCATTCCCGAGGAATCGCCTGCGGAGGTCGAAGCATCGCTGCGCTCGTTCATCGAAACTTCAGCGCGTCGCCATGCCGGCGTCGGTGTCGCTGTCCGTCGCATTCTCCTGGCGACGCCGTTCGTGCCGATCCCGGGCCAGGAGCGGCTCATCGACGCGCTCCAGCGTGCGTCGCGCGATGCCTACGGCGAGGACTTGCGCGTGCACGGCGTGCCGATCTACACGGATGCGCGACATTACACGGCCGCCGGCGTTCCGGCGGTCCTGTTCGGAGCGGGACCGCGCACCCTCGCCGAAGCCAACGGCCATCGTGCCGACGAAAACCTAAGGCTCGATGATCTCCATCGGGCGACCAGGATCCTCGCTCGCGCGCTTGCGCAGTTGCTGCGTCCGCCAACAGCGGCGTCTGCAGGGACGAGCGCGGAGCAGCAGTCGGCTCGTTAGTGATCGCGCCTTGCGCGGTCGTTCGCGTGCCGCCACAGCAGGTAGCCGGCAGCGCCAAGGATCGGCAAGGCGAACCACGTCGCCAGCGGCAGATCCGAGCGACGCCGCGCGGCAGGCAGCAGGTCGGCGTCGCGCAAGCGCTCGGGGAACGGACGCGGCGGCAACGGGATGATCTTCATCTTGCGCGGATCGCTGGGGATCGCGCGTCGGTACTCGCCGGCGCTTGCCACCGGCCATGCGCCGCGCGCACGCGAGGACGGCAGCTGCGGAAGATCGACCAGCGCAATGGTTTCGACGTCGCGTGCGAGAAGCTGCGCGAGACGGCCCCGTGGTGTTTCGCGGCCTTGCGCCAGGCGGATCAGCAGCGCCGCGCATTCCTCGAACGACACGGCAGGAAGCAGGCGCGTGCGGTCCTCGGTCAGGTACTCGTAGGTGAGGCGTGCTCGTTCGATCGAGCGCTGCACGATCAACGCGTGAGGGATCGCCAGCCACGCGCCCAGGCGCGTCGACGGACCGCGCGCGGCGACCGGCAGGCCCAGTGCGCGCAGGACATCGATGCTGATGCCCGCGCAATTCATGGTGGCATGGTTGTAGTGCAACTGATGCCGCCACAGTTGCAGGTACATGCGATTGAATCCGCCCTGCACGAGCTCGGCCGCGGCGCGATCGGTCAGCGTCGCGACCAGCAACCATGATGGCCGATACCACGCCTGCCCGCTGTTGAGATCGGCTTGATAGCGATCGAGCGGCAGCGGCGCCGGCAGGATGCCTTTTTCGCTGACCACGTCGGGCGAGTAGAAATTGTTGACCAGCAGCTCGTCGATGCGACCGCTCGCGTCCAGCGATCCTGTGCAGACGGCGAAATGCCCGCCCCATGCCTCGTCGTCATCGCCCTGTGAGCCGTTGACGACGAACGCGACCACCGCGCGTGGGCGGGCATCCGACGGCGCAGCGGATCGCCGCCACAGTACGCGTGCAGCAAACTCGTCCGTGGATGCGCGCATGTGAGCGCGCAGGGCCATCGCTGTCAACGGAGCGCCTGCATCCGGCGGAGGCAGTGCGCCGAGATCGAGTCGATAGTCTTCGGGCCAGAACGACCGCGCGATCACAGTGCCGCCATGCAACTCGCCACGGATGGTCGTGCTGCGTCGAGCGAGGTAGCGGGCCGAGGTCGCATCGAAGTACGAGCGGTTCAGGGCGAGCCGAGGGTGCAATGCAAGGGCATATCGGGACCCGTCGATGGTGACGGCGCTGCCATCCCGGCTGACACGGGCGCCACGGAAAGACCGCGACGAAGCGATCCACACCAGCGGCGGGGCGGGCGTGTCCGGGTGCGGGCGCGCTGTCCATTCAAGCAAGTCCTTCAGCGCGCCTGCGCCTCGCGTATAGTCGGCGACGGGAACTCGAGGTCGCGGTACGGCGACCAACTGGTCTGCAAAATAATAGCGCGCCGAGGCGTCGAGCCGCGCTGCGGGGTCGGCCCCCGTGGTCAGCTCGAAAGTCGAAGCCGGATAGAAGCCCAGGCGACCTTCGCGGTCGGGATAGGGAGCGGCGTGCAGGCCGTGCGTCGATGCCGGGTCAGGCATCGATGGCATCCGCGCGAGCGCGCGGCATGCAAGGAACGGCGTGGCACGAACGACGAAATGGCACAGCGCGCGCGCTAGAGCCGGGCGCTGGCACATGCTTTCTCCTGGAGAACCGAGCCGATGCGCGCATTGCCTTCCGCTGGAATGTTGTCCGAAATCCCCACTTACTCGAGCTTCGCGCACGCCGGCGAGAGGCTCGTCGACCGGCTGGTTCGCGACGCCGAATTCGAGCGCCGGGCGCTGGTCGCGAGCTTGCGCGCGACACCGGCCTCGATTCCGCCGAAATACTTCTACGACGCGCTCGGGTGCGCGCTCTATGGCGCGATCTGCGAGCTGCCGGAGTATTACCCGACACGGACCGAGGCGGCAATCTTTGCCCACCATCGCCTCGACATCGCGACACTGATCGGGCGCGGCAAGCAGTTGGTGGACCTCGGTGCCGGGGACTGCGGCAAGGCGGCGCAGTGGTTGCCGTGGCTCGCGCCTTCACGCTACGTGGCGGTCGATATCGCGAGCGGTGAGCTCGAGCGCGCGCTCGCGCGCCTGACCTGCGACTTTCCCGAGATCGAGGTGGTGGGCATCGTTGCTGATTTCACGCATGCGCTGGATCTGCGCACCGACCTCGGCAACGAGCCGGCGACGTTCTTCTACCCCGGCTCGTCGATCGGCAACTTCACCCCCGACGAGGCGCTCGGGCTGCTGCGCTCGATCCACGCGCACGTGGTCGATCGACCAGGCAGCGGGCTGCTCATCGGCGTCGATACGCGCAAGGACTCGCGTCGCCTCGTCGCAGCGTACGACGACGCGCTGGGCGTGACGGCCGCCTTCAACCGCAACGTGCTCAATCACGTCAACCGGATTCTCGGAAGCGACTTCGATCCACGCCACTTTGCGCACGTCGCATTCTTCAACGACACGCACAGCCGCATCGAAATGCATCTCGAGGCGCTGGAAGCTCAGGTGGTTCGCATCGACGGCGCTCCGCGCCGGTTCGAGTGCGGCGAGCGCATCCACACCGAGAATTCGTACAAGTACGCGCCCGACGAGTTCGCTGTATTGCTGCGCGATGGCGGATTCGCGCGCGTCACGCGCTGGAGCGATCCGGCTGGCGATTTCGCGGTGTTCCACGCCACCGCATGATCGCCGTCAGTGAGGCGAGCACATGCCAAGGCCCGCGATGGGGGCGGCGTTGCGGCGCAAATCGCAATGACCGGGACTCTCGATCCGTAGTGCTCCGCGCGTAGCACCGTCGCCAGGTCCCGCTTTCACCCAGCGTGACGGTGCCTTTCGAACCAACGGCTAATCCACGTCGCGCGCGAGCCGCACACCCGAGAACTGCCAACGTGCTTCAGGCGGGAAGAAGTTGCGATAGCTCGCACGGATGTGCCCGGCAGGGGTTGCGCACGAGCCGCCGCGCAGGACGTACTGGTTGCACATGAACTTGCCGTTGTACTCGCCGACCGCGCCCGCCGCCGGGCGATAGCGCGGATAAGGTCCGTAGCTGGACGAGGTCCATTCCCACACGTCGCCATACATCTGCACAGGCGTCACCTTCGCGGTAGAAGCGGCGACGGGCAGCGGATGCAGGGCGCCGCTGTCGGCGAAGTTGCCGGCGATCGCGACATCGCGTGCTGCGGCCTCCCACTCGAACTCGGTCGGCAGCCGAGCGCCGGCCCAGCGTGCATACGCATCGGCTTCGAAGTAGCTCAAGTGACAGACCGGCGTATGCGGATCGATCTCCGCCATCCCGTGCAACGTGAACGTCTGCCATCCGTCCTCGCGAGCTTCCCAATACATCGGTGCCTGCCAATGCTGCGACTGGACGATGTCCCAGCCGAGCGAGAGCCACAGCTCGGGTCGTCGATAGCCTCCGTCGGCGATGAACTCGGCGAATTCGCCGTGGCTGACCGGCCGCGATGCGAGCTCATAACGCGACAGGAACACCTCGTGGCGCGGTGACTCGTTGTCGAACGCGAACGTCGCGCCATCGTGGCCGATGCTCACGACGCCCCCGGGGTAAGGGATCCATTGCAGCGGCTTGGGCTGCACGGCCTTGAGCGGCCAGCGTGGCCGGTACGCCGGCTTGAGCGGATTGCGCGACAACAGGTGCTTGAGGTCGGTGAGGATCAGCTCCTGGTGCTGCTGCTCGTGGTGCAATCCCAGCTCGACGAGTGCGGCCGCCTCGGTCGATAGCGGTGCGGCAAGGAGGCGCTGCATTGCTTCGTCGACATGCGCGCGATACCGCAGGACGGCGGCGAGATCGGGTCGCGACAGCAGGCCTCGCTCGGGACGCGGATGCTTGTCTCCAACCGCGTTGTAGTAGGAGTTGAACAGCACGCGAAAGGCGGGATCGAACGGCGCGTAACCGCCCTGGAACTCGCTCAGCACGAACGTTTCGAAGAACCACGTCGTATGCGCGAGATGCCATTTCACCGGACTCGCGTCCGGCATGGACTGCAGCGCACAGTCTTCGGCGCTCAGCGGCTCCGCCAGTGCGCGCGACTGCGCGCGAACCTGCGCGTAGCGTGCCGACGCAGGCGACGCGGCGACGGTCTTGGTGCTCGTGGCTGGGTCTGGGGAGAGCTTCTGGGCCATGGATGCTCCTCGGTCCGACGGGCTGCGCCGGGAACCGCGGGGGACAGGGGGTGGACCGCCGCTGCCGGCGAAAGTGCGGCAGGACCGAAGTATGTATTGTCGCTCGGGTGCGCCGCCTGCTTACACCACGCTCACGCGGGGCTCGCCCGCGCTGATCTCGCCGATGCAGGAAGCCTCCGCGAAACCCTCGGCACGGAAGAGGTCGAGCACCGCGCCGCGAGCTTGCGGCGCGCAGGCGACCAGCAGGCCGCCCGAGGTCTGCGGGTCGGTCAGTATCGCGCGCTGTGCCGGTTCGAGGACGGGCGGCAATGCGACATCGCGGCCGTAACTGTCCCAATTGCGTTTGGACGCGCCGGTGACCAGCCCCTCGCGCGCGAGATCGAACACGCCCGGATGCAAGGGCACCTCGTCCATGCGCACCGTCGCCGCGACGTGCGAACCGCGGCACATTTCGAGCAGATGGCCGAGCAGGCCGAAGCCGGTCACGTCGGTCATCGCGTGCACGTCGTCGCGTCGTCCAAGCGCGATGCCGGCGGTGTTCAGCTTGGTGGTGCTCGCAAGCATCGCCCGATAGCGCGCGTCATCCAGGCGCTCCTTCTTCAGCGCTGCGCTGTAGATGCCGATGCCGAGCGGCTTGCCCAGGATCAGCGCGTCGCCCGGCCGCGCACCCGCGTTGCGCTTGACGCGCTCGGGATCGACGATGCCGATCGCGACCAGGCCGTAGATCGGCTCGACCGAGTCGATGGTATGACCGCCCGCCACCGGGATGCCGGCCCGGGCGCAGATGTGCTCGCCACCTTCGAGCACGCGCCGGATGACATCGAGCGGCAGACTGTTCACCGGCATGCCGACCAGCGCGAGAGCGAACAGCGGCGTGCCGCCCATCGCATAGACGTCGGACAGGGCGTTCGCCGCGGCGATGGCGCCGAAATCGAACGGATCGTCGACGATCGGCATGAAGAAGTCGGTGGTCGCGACGATCGCCTGGCGCTCGTTGATGCGATACACCGCGGCGTCGTCGGCGGTCTCGATGCCGACCAGCAGGTCCTTGGGAACAAAGGGAATCGACGACTTGGCGAGGATGTCCTGAAGCACGCCGGGAGCGATCTTGCAACCGCATCCGCCGCCGTGCGAGAACTGCGTGAGACGAGGGACGAGACGGTCGGGAGCGTTCATGGCAAGCGGCCTGCGATGGGAGGTTTCATTCTACCGGCTTGCGTTAGGAGGATTGTGTGTAACAAAGGTTCCCGCCTCCCGATGACGGCGTCATGCGCGATTACCACACGTTTTCCCTGGTGCGGCTTATTCGCCCTCCGCGTGCTTTCCTGCGGCGCTGCACAGGCGTAGCATCGCGGGCATCGCGCGTCCCTGTTTTGGTGCGTTGCAGCAGATCAGGGGCTTACAATGCGCAATGAACAAAGAGCGCGAACGACCGCCACAAGCGGTCCCGCATGCAGGCGCGTGCGCTCACTTGGAGAGTAGCGTTTGAAACCGACGGATATCGCCCACCCCGACTATTTCCACAAAGTCGTCGATTGTCAGTGGGCCTGCCCGGCCCATACGCCGGTGCCCGAGTACATCCGGTTGATCGCCGCGGGGCGTTACGCAGACGCCTACCTGGTCAACTGGAAGTCCAATGTCTTTCCCGGGATCCTGGGACGTACCTGCGACCGCCCGTGCGAGCCCGCCTGTCGACGCGGACGCGTCGAGGAAGGCTCCCCCGAGCATCGTCGCAACAGCGCGAAGCCCGAACCGGTTGCGATCTGCCGCCTCAAGCGCGTCGCCGCCGACTACAAGGGTGACGTCAGCGATCGCATGCCGGCGCGCACCACGCTGCGCAATGGCAAACGCATCGCGCTGGTCGGTGCCGGTCCCGCATCGCTCACCGTCGCCCGCGATCTCGCGCCGCTCGGTTACGAGTGCGTGATCTTCGACCAGGATCCGCAGGCGGGCGGGATGATGCGTACGCAGATCCCCAAGTTCCGCCTGCCCGATTCGGTGATCGACGAAGAAGTGGGCTACGTGCTCGACCTCGGGATCGAGTTCCGCGGCGCAACGGCCATTCAGAGCATGCGTGCGCTGCTCGACCAGGGCTTCGATGCGGTGTTCGTCGGAAGCGGTGCGCCGCGCGGTCGCGATCTCGACCTGCCGGGCCGGCGCGAAGCGGCGAAGAACATCCACATCGGCATCGACTGGCTCTCGTCGGTGTCGTTCGGGCACGTCAGCTCGATCGGCAAGCGTGTCGTGGTCCTCGGCGGCGGCAACACCGCGATGGATTGCTGCCGCAGCTCGCGCCGACTGGGCGGCGAAGAGGTTCACGTCGTCGTGCGCTCGGGCTTCGACGAGATGAAGGCCTCGCCGTGGGAGAAGGAGGATGCGATGCACGAAGGCATCCCCATCCACAACTACCTCGTCCCGAAGGAATTCCTGCACGAAGGCGGAAGGCTCACCGGCATCAAGTTCGAGAAAGTCGAGCCGCGCCGCGATGCGCAAGGCCGACGCGAGCTGGTCCCGACCGGCGAACCGCCGGTGATCTTCGGATGCGACGACGTGCTCGTCGCCGTCGGGCAGGAGAACTCGTTCCCGTGGATCGAGCGCGACATCGGCGTCGAATTCGACAAGCACGGCATGCCGGTGGTCGACCGCGTGACCATGGCGTCGACGCGGCCCGGCGTGTTCTTCGGCGGCGACGCGGCGTTCGGGCCCAAGAACATCATCTGGGCGGTTGCGCACGGTCACGACGCGGCCATCTCGATGCACGCGTACTGCAATGCGCAGGACATGCGCCGGCGACCGCCGCCGACCTTCGTGCTCATCTCGCAGAAGATGGGCATCCACGAGTGGACCTACGACAACGCGATCACCAGCGATCGGCGCCATCGCGTGCCGCTCAAGGACAAGGTGATCGCACTCAAGGACATCCGCACCGAGGTCGAGCTCGGTTTCGACACCAAGGTGGCGTGGCAGGAAGCGCAGCGCTGCCTCAATTGCGACGTGCAGACGGTGTTCGCCGCGAACCTGTGCATCGAATGCGATGCGTGCGTCGACATCTGCCCGATGGACTGCATCACGTTCACGCCCGACGGCGATCCCTCTGATGTCGCGACCCGCCTGCGTGCGACGCATCTGCATGCCGATCAGGATCTGTACGTCGCGAACGGGCTGCGCACCGGGCGCGTGATGGTCAAGGACGAGGACGTCTGTCTGCACTGCGGGCTGTGTGCGGAACGCTGCCCCACCGGTGCGTGGGACATGAAGAAGTCGCTGCTCGACATGAGCCATGCCGGCGAAACGCCGCGCACGCTCGCCGCAACGACCGAAGCGGGGCCCGCGCTCGCGGAAGTGGGAGAGTGACGTGAAGCCGATCGAGCGTCGCAACGATTTCGTCGTCAAGTTCGCCAACGTCAACGGCTCGGGCTCGGCGTCGGCGAACGGCCTGTTCGCGAAGGCCATCCTGCGCATGGGCGTTCCAGTGGCCGCGCGCAACATCTTTCCGTCCAACATCCAGGGCATGCCGACCTGGTACGAGGTCCGTGTGGTCGAGGCCGGCTGGCGCGGTCGGCGCGGCGGCGTCGACCTGATGGTCGCGATGAATCCCGAGACGTGGAAGCAGGACGTCGCCGAGATCGAGCCGGGCGGCTACCTGTTCTACGACAGCAGCAAGCCGCTTGCGCCCGCGCAACTGCGCAACGACGTCACGGTGATCGGCATGCCGCTCACGGCGATCTGCGCAGAGACCTACACCGACATGCGGCAGCGGCAGTTGTTCAAGAACATCATGTACGTCGGTGCGCTGTCGATGCTGCTCGGCATCGCGCCCGAAGTGGTCGAGGGCCTGTTGGCCGTGCAGTTCAAGGGCAAGGACAAGCTTGCCCTGCTCGATGCGAACAAGAAGGCGTTCCGCATCGGTTACGAGTACGCCAAGTCGCATCTGCCGAAGATCGGACTGGCTATCGCGCGCAGCGAAGCGGTCGGAGATCGCATTTTCATCGACGGCAACAGTGCCGCCGCCCTTGGAGCGGTCTACGGCGGCGCAACGGTATGCGCGTGGTATCCGATCACGCCCTCGACGTCGCTTGCCGAGGCGTTCACGCGTTACTGCCTGCGCTTCCGCGTGGACCCGCAAAGCGGCAAGCACAAGTTCGCGATCGTGCAGGGCGAGGACGAGCTCGCCTCGATCGGCATGGTGGTGGGTGCCGGCTGGAATGGCGCACGTGCGTTCACGGCGACCTCCGGCCCGGGCATTTCGCTGATGCAGGAGTTCATCGGCCTCGCGTACTTCGCCGAGATTCCCGCGGTCCTCTTCGACGTGCAGCGCGGCAGCCCTTCCACCGGCATGCCGACCAAGACGCAGCAAGCGGACATCGTGTCGGCCGCCTACGCGTCGCACGGCGACACCAAGCACGTGCTGCTGTTCCCCGAGGACCCGAAAGAGTGCTTCGAGATGGGCGCACAGGCGTTCGATCTCGCCGACCGGTTGCAGACACCGGTGTTCGTCATGCTCGATCTCGACATCGGCATGCAGGACTGGCTGATCGATCCGTTCGAATGGGACGATGGGCGCAGGCTCGATCGCGGCAAGGTGATGACCGCCGCGGAGCTCGAGGCTGGCAGGGAGTTCGGTCGCTACCTGGACGTCGATGGCGACGGCATACCCTACCGCACCTATCCCGGCACGCATCCCAGGCGCGGTGCGTTCTTCACGCGCGGCACTTCGAAGGATCGCTACGCGCGCTACACCGAAGACGGCGCCGCGTACGTGGACAACATGCAGCGGCTGCTGCGGAAGTTCGAGACGGCGAAGTCGCTGGTGCCCCAGCCGGCGATCACGCGGGCGGCGCAGCCCACGCGCACGGCGGTCATCTGGTTCGGATCGACCGGCGCACCGATGGCCGAATCGCTGGCCGAGCTGCAGTCGCAGGGCATCCATCTCAACCGCCTGCGCATCCGCGCATTCCCGTTCGCTGATTCGGTCGCCGATTTCATCGCCGAACACGATCACGTATTCGTGGTCGAACAGAACCGCGACGCCCAGATGCGGCTCATGCTCATCAACGAATGCGGCATCGCACCCGAGAAGCTGATCCCGATCCTGCACTACGACGGCAACCCGCTGACGGCACGCTTCGTCACCCACGAGATCGCGGAAAAGGCGGCGGTGTTCAATGTGGTGCCGTTGAAGAAGGCTGGATGATCCTGGAAGCGTAGTTGGTAGATAGTAGTTGGTAGTTAGTGCGTCCATTCCAGCTACGCAGTAGATATGCACCGGCCAATGCCCGTTATCGAAGGCACACTAACTACTATCTGCTAACTGCCAACTACGCATTTGAAGTCATGACCTACCTCGCCAAACCCAAGCTCCATCACCCCGCGCTCCCCACCAACGCGCTCGGCTTCACGCGGCGCGACTACGAGGGACCGGTATCGACGCTGTGCGCGGGCTGCGGGCACGATTCGATCTCGGCGGCGCTGATCCAGGCGTTCTTCGAGCTCGCGATCGAGCCGCACAAGGTTGCGAAACTGTCCGGCATCGGATGCTCGTCGAAGACGCCGACCTACTTCCTCGGTCAGTCGCACGGCTTCAACAGCGTGCACGGACGCATGCCGTCGGTGCTGACCGGCGCCAACCTCGCCAATCGCGATCTCATCTACCTCGGCGTATCGGGCGACGGCGATTCGGCGTCGATCGGACTGGGTCAGTTCGCGCACATCCTGCGGCGTGGGGTGAACATGACCTACATCGTCGAGAACAATGGCGTGTACGGGCTCACCAAGGGACAGTTCTCCGCGACCGCGGACCGCGGCAGCAAGAGCAAGCGCGGCATCGCGAATGCGGACGAGCCGATCGACCTGGTGATGCTCGCTCTCACATTGGGCGCGAGCTACGTCGCCCGCGGCTTCTCGGGCGACAAGACGCAACTCGTTCCGCTGATCAAGGCAGCGATTGCGCACAAGGGCGCAGCCTTCATCGACGTGGTGAGCCCTTGCGTGGCGTTCAACAATCATCCCGGCTCGACCAAGAGCTACGACTACGTCCGCCTGCACAACGACGCGATCAACAAGCTCGATTTCATGTCCGAGCGCGAACCGATCACCACCGAGGTCGCACCGGGCGAGCTGCGCGAGGTCACACTCCACGACGGGGGGATCCTGCGACTGCGCAAGCTGCACGAGGGCTACGATCCGACCGACCGCGTCGCCGCCATGGGATACCTCGAATCCAAGCGGCAGGCTGGCGAAGTCGTCACCGGGCTGCTGTACGTCGAGGAAGACAGTGCCGATCTGCACGACGGGCAGAACACCGTCGCGACGCCGCTCAACGCGCTGGGCGATGCCGACCTGGTGCCGGGGGCGGCGGCACTGGCGCGGTTCAACGAGTCGCTGCGGTAGAAAACAAACCCCTACGAGACGGATCTCGCCCCCGTTCGCATCGCGATCGGGCTATCTTGTGCCGTGGACGAAGCCTGGGTGGGGATATCATGGAGGGCACCTTAGTGTGCCGTCACGTCGGGCCCCGTCCAACGCGTAAGGTGCTGCAAGCCGGCAACGCATGACGCTAGTTGTCCATGGCAGCCGGATGTTCGCGACCGCACGGCGGTCGCGAGATTCGTCTCGTAGGTTCATTTTCTAATGCGTCGCACAGCCCTCATCATCCTCGCCATCGCCGGCGGCGCGATCGCCCTGGTGCTGATCGCCGCCGCGATCGCGGTCGCCACCGTCGATGTCAACACGTTCGTCGCGCCGCTGCAGGCGCAGGTCAAGCGCGCGACCGGGCGTGATCTCACCTTGCAGGGACCGGTCGAGCTCAAGCTCTCGCTCGAGCCCAAGCTGGTCGCGAGCAACGTGGCGTTTTCCAACGCACCATGGGCGCACGGCAATGCGCTGCTCAGCGCCAAGCGCGTCGAGGCGCAGGTCGCATTGCTGCCACTGCTCAAGCGACGCTTCGAGATCGTGCAGCTCACGCTGGTCGAGCCGATTATCGCGCTGGAGACCGATAGCGCGGGTCGCGGCAACTGGGAGCTCGGCTCCGCGTCGACTCCATCCACGCCTTCCTCGCCGGTTGCTGCCGCCGCACCAGCCCTTGGCGTAGGTACGCTCGAAATACGCGACGGCACGCTCACGATGCGTGACGCCACCTCAGCGATCATGCGGACCGTCGAGATCCAGAGCCTCGTGCTGCATGCGCAGCGCGGCGGCACACCGATCGACGCGAAGTTCAAGGGTTCGGTGGATGGCGTGCCGGTCGCCGTGAGTGCCGAGCTGGGCCCGCTCGACGATCTTCTCAATCACCGATTTCCGTACCCGGTTTCGATCAGCGGCGAGATCGCCGGCCGCAACGCGACGCTCGCGACCAAGTACGCGCAGGTCAACGGTGCCACGCAACTGAACGAGGTGAACGCGACCTTCGGCAATACCAAGGTGCAGGGGAGCGTGGTGATCGCGAAGACCGGCGATCGGGCGCACTACACGGTCGACCTGTTCTCGCCGTCGCTGGCGCTGGCCGACCTGCCGATCGCCGGCGCCGCGGTCGCAGCCGCGGCCGACAAGTCGGCCGCCAAGCCCGCGCACGATGCGTACACGATTCCCGATGCACCGCTACCGCTCGATACGCTGCGCAAGGTGGACGCGGACGGACACGTTCACGCCGACGTGCTGGTGCTGCGCGACGGCGAGAAGGTCGGCAAGCTCGACGTGACGTTCGTCTTGCGCAACGGCGTGCTCGATGCGGATGTCGCGCCGGCGCAGATGTTCGGCGGCACGATCCAGGGCCATGCCAACGTTTCGGGCGAAGGCGCGGGCGCGATGAAGCTGAAGCTCGAGGGCCGCGATCTCGATCTCGGCATGGTGCTCGCGGCCACCGGCACACATCGCGAAGTGCGCGGCGGCATGGCGCGGGTGAGCATCGACGTCGCCGGTCACGGCAGCTCGCCGCATCAGTGGGCGGCGTCGATGTCGGGCACGGTGCTCGTCGCGGTCGGCCCCGCGCAGCTGCCGAAACCGAAGCAGCCCGCGGACACGTCGGTTACTCGTGTGGCAAGCGCGGTGAATCCGTTCCGCGAGACCGACTCGATCACCGAGCTCAAGTGTGCGGTGCTGCGGCTGCCGATCACCAACGGCGTTGCGCACGTCGATCAGTCGATCGCGGCGGAGACCAACAAGCTTGCAGCCACGGCGAGCGGCACGGTCGATTTCGGTCACGAGATGATCGATCTGTCGGTGCGGCCGCAATTCCGCGAAGGCATCGCGATCGAGATTCCGCAGGTTGCCGATCTGGTGCGCTTGCGCGGTCCGTTCCGCGAACCGCAGGTCACCATCGACTCGACGCGCGCAGCGGCATCGGTCGCGCGCATCGGCGCTGCGGTGCTCACCGGCGGCTGGTCGGTGCTGGGAGAAACACTGCTCGCACAAGGCAATCCCACATCGCCGTGTGCGATCGCGCTCGGTGCCAAGGCCAGCG
Organism: Casimicrobiaceae bacterium; assembly: GCA_035542515.1. GTDB lineage: Bacteria > Pseudomonadota > Gammaproteobacteria > Burkholderiales > Casimicrobiaceae > VBCG01. The sequence continues at coordinate 2,212 of DATKLH010000558.1, read as the reverse complement.
ATCAGCGTGCTTCGGCACCGGCCGCGAATGCGCCTGGCAATCCCCCAAGCGAGATCGGCAGGGCGCTCGGCAAGCTGTTCGGGCGCTGAGAGCTTTAGGCGCCGCTAGCCGCTGCCGACGGCAGCAGTCAGTCGGTACCACGCGATGCGCGCGACCTGCGCAAGCGCTTCCTCGCGTTCCTGGGGCGGAGAGCGTCCGAGGCGCTGCGTCAATTGCCCGATCACATCGGCGCGCGTGCATCCCTTCACCGCCATGATGAACGGAAAGCCGAACTTGCTCGCGTACTTCGTGTTGAGCTCTTGGATGAGCTCGAGCTCGTCGGGCGAGCACTGATCGAGACCGGCACCGACCTGCTCGCGTCGCGACGACTGCGTCAACTCGCCGCGGACGGCGGCCTTGCCCGCGAGATCGGGGTGTGCCCGCAGCAGGTGCAACTGGTCGGCAGGTAGCGCGGCGTACATTTCATCAGTCATCGCTTCGTGCAGAGCTTCGAGCGACGCGAACGGGCGCCTGCGGTAAGCGCGAGCGGCCACCCACGGCGAGTGCTCGAAGATGCTGCCCAGCACGGACACGAAATCGTCCTGGTTCAGGTCGTTGACCTGTTCGAGGGTCATCGCGCGGCCGTCGGCGTCGGATGGGTGGCGATCCAGTGACGGGCGATATCGATGCGCCGTGCGACCCACGCATCGTCGTGGGCGCGCACGTGATCGAGAAAACGCGCAAGCGCCGCACTGCGTCCGGGACGACCGGCGAGGCGGCCATGCAACCCGACCGACATCATCTTCGGTGCGTTCAATCCACGCGGATCGCCTTCCGCGTAGAGGACATCGAACGCGTCGCGCAGGTAGGTGTAGAACTGCTCGCCGCTGTTGAATCCCTGCGCAGTGACGTAGCGCATGTCGTTCGTGTCCAGCGCGTAGGGCACGACGAGGTGCGGCTTCACGCCGCCGGCGGCGGGCACTTGCGTCCAATACGGCAGGTCATCGGCATAGCTGTCGGCGTCGTACACGAAACCTCCATGCTCGACGACGAGCCGGCGCGTGCGCGGACTGTCGCGGCCGGTGTACCAGCCACGCGGACGTTCACCGGTGATCCGCGTGATCGCATCCACGGCGAGCGCGAGATGTTCGCGTTCCGTCGCCTCGTCGATGTCCTGGTAGCTGATCCAACGCCAGCCGTGGCTCGCGATTTCGTGTCCATCGCGGACCATGGCCTCCGCCACCGCAGGGTTGCGTGCAAGCGCCATGCCCACCGCGAACACGGTGAGCGGCATCGCCCGCTCGCGAAACAGCCGCAGCAGCCGCCAAACGCCGGCGCGCGAACCGTACTCGTACAGCGATTCCATCGACATGTGGCGCGCCGCAAACGGCTGCGCTCCGACGATGTCGGACAGAAACGTCTCCGAAGCGGCATCGCCATGAAGCACGCATCTCTCGGCGCCTTCTTCGTAGTTGAGCACGAACTGCACCGCGATGCGCGCGCCGCCGGGCCAGCGCGGATGCGGAGGGTGCGCGCCGTAACCGACGAGATCGCGCGGGTAATCCGGTGAGGGCGGATTCATCTGGAGCGGCCGCGAGAGCGGCCCAAGTCAAGCATACAATGCGCCGGTGACCCAAGTCACCCGCGCCATGGCCGGACAACTCACGACTCACGTACTCGATACCGCGCACGGCACGCCGGCCACCGGCATGACACTCGCGCTCTATCGCCTCGAAGGCGACACACCGCGCCTCGTCGTGCGCGCGACCACCAATCGCGATGGACGATGCGACGCGCCGTTGCTGGAAGGCGCGGCGTTGTCGGCTGGGCGCTACCGCCTCGTGTTCGAAGCCGGCGACTATTTTCGCGCGCGCGGCGTCGCGTTGCCGGAGCCGCCGTTCATCGATGCGATTCCGATCGACTTCGGTATCGCCGACTCCGACACGCATTACCACGTGCCGCTGCTCGTCTCGCCGTGGAGCTATGCGACCTATCGCGGAAGCTGACGCGGCGGCATCCAGGCCGGCCTGACGCGCAGTGGAAGCGTACGCCTACGACTGGCTGCAGCTGATCGTCCGCTGGGTGCACCTCGTCACTGGGGTCGCATGGATCGGCGCGTCGTTCTATTTCGTCTGGCTCGACAACAGCCTGCTCGCGCCGCGTCGCCGTGAGGACGCCGACGAAGGTGTGGGCGGCGAATTGTGGGCGGTGCACGGCGGCGGCTTCTACCGCG
>DATKLH010000557.1:0-4590 GCA_035542515.1 Casimicrobiaceae bacterium | reverse complement strand
CGCCGACGCAGGAGCGGGTGGAGTTCGGAACACGTCGTACGACCGCAGGCGCCGCCCGCTTGCCGGGTCGCCCTGTTGCGCGTCACGATCCATCGAGGTTCGGCCGACGATTGCGGGGAGGGCATATGCAGAACGCAGCACCCGATGCGGGCATACACCGGATCGCCGCACCGCCGTCGCTGTGGACCAAGCTCGCCTACGGAGCCGGCGCTGTCGCGATCGGCGTGCGGAACAACGGCCTCTCGTATTTCCTGCTGCTGTTCTACAGCCAGGTGGTGGGCCTCGACGCGCGGCTGGTCAGCCTCGCGCTGACGATCGCACTGTGCCTCGATGCGGTGTCGGACCCGATCATCGGCTACTGGTCGGACAACTTCCGATCGCGCTGGGGCCGGCGTCACCCGTTCATCTACGCAGCGATCCTGCCGATCACGGCTGCCTATTTCCTGGTCTGGAGTCCACCGGCCGGCTTGTCGAAGGCCGGAACGTTCTGGTATCTGCTGGCGACCCTCGCCGGAATCCGGGTCTCGTTCTCGTTCTACGAGATCCCGTTGGCGTCGCTCGCGCCCGAACTCACGAAGGACTACGACCAGCGCAGCACGCTACAGGCGTTCAGCTCCTATTTCGGCTGGACCGGCGGCAACTTCATGTCGGTGTTCATGTTCGGCGTGCTGTTTCCGCTGTTCGCGACGGCGACGATCCCGAACGGCCAATTCAATCGCGACGCGTATCACGCGTACGGCGTGATTGCATCGGGACTGATCCTCGTCTCGATGCTCATCGCGTCCACCGGCACGCACTCGCGCATCGCCCACATGCGACCGGCGCCGCCCGCGCGGACGCTGACGCCGGCGAGGATCTTCAAGGAGATCTTCGAGACGCTGTCGAACCGTTCGTTCATTGCGCTGTTCGTGTCGGCGATCTTCGGGTCGATCGCCGCGGGACTCTCCGCCGCGATGGCATTCATCCTGTACACGTACTTCTGGCGCTTCACGAGCCATCAGATCAGCCTGATCGCCATGGGCGTGTTCGGCTCGGCCGTCATCGGCGCGCTGCTGGCGCCGTACCTGTCGCGCGCCATCGGCAAGAAGCGCGGCGCGATCGTCAGCGGACTGCTCGCATTCGTCGGCTCGCCGGTGCCGATCGTTCTGCGGCTGACGCACCTGCTGCCGCCGACCAGCAACGACCTCGTGTTCTGGTTCGTGTTCTTCGCGACGATGATCGATGTCGGCCTGATCATCTGCTACGGCGTCCTCTCGGGCGCGATGATGGCGGATCTCGTCGAGCAGGCGGAGGTGAAGACCGGCCGACGCTCGGAGGGTATCTTCTTCGCCGCCTCCGCCTTCATCGGCAAGATCGTCAACGGACTCGGCGTCATCCTCGCCGGCTACCTGATCACCGTCGCCGGTCTCGAGACCGGTGCCGACGCGACACACGTTTCCGCGGAGACGACGTGGCGCTTGGGCACGCTGTACGTACCGACGATTCTGGCGCTGTGGATGACGATGCTCGGCATCCTCGCGCTCTACAGCCTCACACGGACGGGCCACGAGGCGAATCTGCGGGCGCTCGATGCGGCGTCGCGCCATTGAGGCAGCGCGCAGCACGACGCGCATCCACACCGCCATGAACCGCAGCGAAACGATCGGCCTAGGGCAGCGCATGCGATCGCGAGGCATCGCTTCACCACCCGGCTTCTCCTTGACCGCGGCACGGTCGATGGCGCATGTTCCGGTCGCAAGTCGGTGGTTCAAGCATCATCAGCAGTCGACACAGCACGAAAACCAAGCCGCGCACACATCGAATTGCTGACGCTGCCCGTCGTGACCCGCATCGACACACCGATTGCGCCGAGCTTCCTTCCTCACCTGCGGCCCCATGCTTGACCGCGCCGCCATTGGGTTACTGCGCCCCGGGCTCGATTGGGCGGCGCGCGGCGTTGCGCGAACCGGCATCGTCGCGGACCAGGTCACGATCGCAGGGTTCGCGGTCGGAATCGGGAGTGCGGTGGCGATCGCTCATTCGCACTTCGGCTTAGGTATGGTCCTGCTGCTCACGAGCCGACTCGCCGACGGCCTGGACGGCGCACTCGCTCGGCTGACCGCACCGACCGACCGTGGTGCATTTCTCGACATCACGCTCGACTTCATCTTCTACGCGAGCGTGCCGCTGGGCTTTGCGCTGGCTGATCCGCATGCCAACGCGCTACCCGCCGCGGTTCTGCTCGCCGCCTTCATCGGCACCGGCAGCAGCTTTCTGGCGTTCGCCGCGCTTGCCGCGCAACGCGGGCTCACGAACCAGGCGCTGCCCGACAAGGGCATCTACTTTCTCGGCGGTCTGACAGAAGCGACCGAGACACTGATCTGCTTTCTGCTGATGTGCGTGTGGCCGCAGCACTTTGCGATTTGGGCGTATGGCTTTGCGGCCATGTGTGCAGTGACGATCGCCACCCGGCTCGTCGCGGGTTGGCGCGCCCTCGAACCCTGAGGCGTCACCGTTGTCCTTACGCAAGCTGTTGCTCATCGCCGCCCTTGTCGCGCTCATCGTCGCGTTCTTCGCATTCGACCTCGATCGCCACTTCGGTCTCGATTCGATCAAGGCACGACAGGCTGAGTTCGCTGCACTCTACGACGCGCGCCCACTGGTCGTGATCGGCGCCTATGCATTGATCTACGTCGTCGTTTTCGCGCTCGCGCTGCCGGTGGGTGCGGTCATGACGTTGATCGGCGGCGCGCTCTTCGGCACGGTCATCGGCACCGTCGTCGTATCGTTCGCCTCGTCGGTCGGTGCGACGCTTGCATACCTTGCTGCGCGCTACGTGCTTGCAGAGAGCGTGCGCAAACGCTTCGGTTCGCGGCTGTCGGAGGTGGATCGCGGCGTTGCAGCGGAAGGCGCCTTCTATCTGTTCACCCTGCGGCTGATCCCGGTGATTCCGCCGGCCGCCATCAACCTGCTGTTCGGGTTGACGAAGATGCGACCCTGGACCTTCTACTGGGTCAGCCAACTCGGCATGTTGCTGGGCACGATCGTCTACGTGAACGCCGGCACGCAGCTCGCCAGGCTCGAAACGCTGTCGGGCATCCTCTCGCCGGCGCTGATCGGTTCGTTCGCACTGCTCGGCGTGCTGCCGCTCATCGCCCGCCGCATCGTCGTCGGCATGCGTTCGCGCAAGGTCTACGCACGCTGGGCGGCGCTGAAGCCGAAGCGCTTCGATCGGAATCTGGTCGTCATCGGCGCCGGCGCGGCAGGGCTGATCGCGAGCTACATCGCCGCGGTCGTGAAGGCCAAGGTCACCCTCGTCGAGAGCCACAAGATGGGCGGCGACTGCCTGAACTACGGCTGCGTGCCGAGTAAGGCGCTGATCAAGACCGCGACACTGGTGGCGCAGATGCGCCGGGGTTCCGACTACGGCATCGCCGCGACGCCGGCGAGCTTTCGTTTCAGCGACGTGATGGAGCGCATTGCACGGATCATCCGCGAGATCGAGCCCCACGACTCGCCCGAGCGTTACCGAGCGTTGGGGGTCGATGTGGTGCAAGGTCATGCGCGCATCGTCGACCCCTGGCGCGTGCAGATCACGGATCACGCAGGCGACACGCACACGCTCACTACGAAGAACATCGTCGTCGCAACCGGCGCCGCGCCCTTCGTGCCGCCGCTTCCCGGGCTCGACGAAGTGGGCTATCTGACGAGCGATACGCTGTGGGGCTTGCGCGAGTTGCCCGAGCGGCTCGTGGTGCTCGGCGGCGGACCGATCGGGTGCGAACTCGCGCAGTGCTTCGCACGGCTCGGCTCGCGGGTGATCGTGATCGAAATGCTGCCGCGCCTGATGGTGCGCGAAGACGCGGAAGTCGGCGCGCTCGTGCGCGAGGCGCTCGAAAGCGACGGCGCCACCGTACTCTGCGGCCATACGGCACTGCGCTGCGAACGGGAAGACGGTGCGAAGTTCATAGTCGTCGAGGCGGACGGCGTGCAGCGGCGCATCGGCTTCGATGTGCTGCTCTGCGCCGTGGGGCGTAACGCACGGCTGACCGGCTACGGGCTCGAAGAGCTCGGCATTTCCACCGGGCGTACCATCGAGACCAACGAATACCTGCAGACCGTCTACCCGAACATCCTCGCGTGCGGCGATGTGGCCGGGCCCTACCAGCTCACCCACACGGCGAGCCACCAGGCGTGGTATGCGTCCGTGAATGCCCTCTTCGGCGGCTTGAGGAAGTTCCGCGCCGACTACTCGGTCATCCCCTGGTGTACGTTCACCAGCCCCGAGGTGGCGCGCGTCGGTCTGAACGAGCAGGAGGCGAACGAACGGCAGATCGCCTACGAAGTGACCCGCTACGACATCGGCGAACTCGACCGCGCCATCGCCGACAGCGCCGCCAACGGCTTCGTCAAGGTGCTCACCGTTCCGGGCAAGGACCGCATCCTCGGCGTCACCATCGTTGGCGCGAGTGCGGGCGACATGATCGCCGAGTACGTGCTGGCGATGAGGCATCGCCTCGGGCTGAACAAGATCAGTGGCACGATCCATGTCTATCCCACACTTGCCGAAGCGAACAAGGCCGCGGCGGGCGAATGGCGACGCACCCATCA
>DATKLH010000556.1:0-17213 GCA_035542515.1 Casimicrobiaceae bacterium | reverse complement strand
CCGGTCTCTACTGGGACCTTGGCGAGTCGCCACCCGCCTTACCCCCACGCAAGGCGTACGGTACGATGGCGGCCGCCAACGGCTGATCGGCGTCGCGCACAACGCCCGCCTCGATAACCTGACCCGCATGACTCCACGCTCCTATCTGTTCGTTCCGGCGCATCGCCCCGAGCGCTACGCGAAGGCCTGCGCCTCGGGCGCCCACGCGGTCATCGTCGATCTCGAAGACGCTGTACCGCCGACCGAAAAGGAAACCGCGCGCGCTGCGCTTGCGCAGTGGCTCTCGCCAGCGCAACCGGTGGTGGTTCGCGTCAACGCGATGGAGACGCCGTGGTATCGCGACGACATCGCGATGTGCCGCACACCCGGTGTCGCCGGCGTGGTTGTGCCCAAGTGCGAGCGCGCGAGCGATCTTGCCGAGGTCGCCGCGGCACTGAAGGGAGCGACGCCTATCCTGCCACTCGTCGAATCCGCGCAGGGCCTGTGGAACGCATTCGACATTGCGCGTTGTGCTTGCGTCGAGCGGCTGCTGTTCGGATCCATCGATTTCCAGCTCGACCTCGGTATCGGCGGCGACGACGAAGAGCTCGTCCACGCGCGCTCGCAGATCGTGCTCGTGTCGCGCGTGGCTCGGCTGCAGCGGCCGGTCGACGGCGTGACCACCGCGCTCGACGACCCCGAGCAGCTGCGCCGCGAGACCTTGCGCGCTCGCCGTTACGGCTTCGGCGCGAAGTTGTGCATTCACCCCAAGCAGGTCGGCGTGGTGAATGAATGCTTCGCACCGACGCCGGACGAGATCGCGTGGGCGAACCGTGTGGTCGAGGCGGCATCGCGTGCGGCCGGTGGCGCGGTCGCGGTGGACGGCAAGATGGTCGATCGCCCGGTGATCCTGCAGGCCGAAGATATCCTGCGCGACGCCGAGATGTTGCGCACCATCGTGCCGCCCGCTGGCTGACGCAGCGCGCGGTTAGCTTGCCGCCGCTGCGCGCGCTGCAGCGACGTCGCTCGGCGATCGATCAGTCGTCGATGCTGACCTTTTTCGCCACCAGAACGCCCGATTGCCAGGCGCCACTGGCCTCGATCTTGGTGCCGACCTTGATCGTGGCAAGTGAGCCGCCGGAGATCTTCGCCGTGCGAGCGTCGACGCTGGTCCCGCCAACGGTGTAGACACCCGCCGCGGTGACCGCGCTCACCTTGCCCTCGACCTCGCCCGAACCGCCCGAGCTCGTGTTGACGAACGTGACCTTGCTGGCCTTGAGGATCGAGCCGTTCTTGATGCCGATCACTTTCACCAGGCGTCCCACCGCCACGTCGGCTGCCTGACCATTGTTGAACGTGGCGCTGCTGGCATCGATGGTCATGCTCTTGACCACGAAGCTCGTCGACGAGGCGACCGAAGCGATCGTACCGTCGACCTCACTGCTGCCGGAGGTGCCGCCTGAGGTGCTGCCGCTGCCGCTGTAGCCGCCGTCCTCGCTGTCGTCGTCGAATTCGACCGTCTTCGCGACCAGCGTACCGTTCACCATGCGCCCTTCGACGTGCACCACGTGTCCAACAGCGAGGTCGGCGACCGATCCACCGCTGAACGAGGCATTGGTCGCATCGACCACGAAATCGTTGACGACGAACAGGCCCGGCGCGAGCACTGCGGTAACGGCGTCCTCGATCTCCGCTTCCTGACCGTTGGCGGTCGACGTGTCGGGCTCGAAGGTCACGGTGGTCGCGACGAGGACGCTCTGGGCGTCGAACGTGCCTGCCACGCCGACGCGGTCGCCGGCCGCGATCGAGCCCGTGAAGCCGACGAGCTGTGCGTTCGAGGCGTCCACGGTCAACCCCTGGAGCACAAACCTGCCCTGGCTCGGCGACATCACGATGCCGTGCAATTCGACGCTCGATCCCGGCGCGACGCGCTCGATCCGCGTGGCGTAGACGTTTCCTGATACGCCGTCGCTGTACCCGTACACGTCGAGCGTGTCGCCGGAAACCACGTCGCCGATCGAATGGATGCCTGCATAAACGGTATCGGTCCGCGGCGTGACGTAGATGCCGCCGACCTTGAGCCCGGTGCCGCCGGTCCCGACGCGTACCGAAATGCCGGTCACGCTGCGCGTGACGCCGATCTGGTTCGCCACGCCGTATTGCTGCCCCGGTGCGACGTTGCCGTTGACGCCGGCGACCATGCCCGGACGCAACTCGCTCGGCGGACGACCGGTGTGACCGTTGATCGTGATGGCCGCCTGCGAAGCGTCGAAGGTCACGTTGTTCACCACGACGCCGGGCGCGAGCGCAAGCGTCCCGCGCATGTACAGGCCGGTCCCACCGGTGCCCACGCCCGAGGCGAACGGCACGCACAGCAGGCACACGATCGATACGACGAGCTTCAGCGCGATTCGCATCATCAGGTTCTCCTCGCTCCGGTCTTGCGCGGGCGTGGTGGGGTGGATGCAGGGGCGCCACGGCCGCGCGAGCGCGGCGGGCCGTGGGTCGCGGGACTGTCCGCGGATTCGTGGAAAAAGTAGAGGCCGATGTTCATGCGGCGCGTGGTTCGGCGATCAAGCCGGTCGCGTTCCTCGCACGCGGCGATCGCGTTGACCAGGCGCGCCATCACCTTCTGCCACTCGCGCCGCGTCAGGTCGGCGATGCGCGTCACCGAAGCGTCGGAAAGCTCGAAGGAAAAGATGCTCTGCTCGAGCATCGGGGGCTCGCGTCCGCCCAGGTTGTGCACGCACGCGGCCAGGTGGTCGTGCATGTTGCGACCGAAGTAGAACAGGCGCTCCTTGCGATCCTTCTGCGGAACAAATGCGTACACGAGCAGCTCGACGTCCCCGTCGACGGTGTGCGCCGCGACGCCGAGCCTGATCAACTCGTCGAGCAGTACGCGCGGCCGCACATCGGTGCTGATGCTCTCCACCAGGCCATCGAACGAGGGCTGGGGCGGCGGCGCGGAGCGGGGCAGCACCCGCGGCTTGCCGCGCGCATCGTGATACAGCGGATCGTTGATCCAGCGTGTCACCACTTCCGAGGCGAACGGGAGCGTGATGGGCAGCGAGGCAGGCTGGAACGCGGTCTCGCGCAGGCGCCGCACGTCCTTGCGATGCACACCGGAGAGCACGCTGATGCGACTGTCGGTGGGCGACTGGTTGGGCAGGCCGAATTCCTCGCTCGCCACGCGAACCAGGGCCGCCTTGAGAAGATCCTCGACGGTGGGAAACACTACCCCATGCTCGAGGAACAGGCGCGCGAGCGGGCGGAGGATCAGCTCGATCGCCGCGATCAGATCGGCGTCGGGGCTGGCGGGCGGTACCGAGGGGCGACTCACGTGGGACGTTTTTCCACAGCGTCATGACGCTGTCAAGTACAAGACCGCGCGCTGGGGTTGCGCGCTCGCCCGGCGCTGTGCCCGATCGAGTAGATACGGCGGCTGCGTCCATGGCGAGCGCGGGTCCCTCGGTTCCTTGTCGATGCTTGCGGAGCCGGCAAGCGCGGGTGACGGGCGGACCTGCTCGCGGGCGTCTCCCCGGGGTCGGCCCCTCCAATGCCGCCGTCATAATATGCCACTTGCATAGGTATTCAAGTCATGGGAAACTTTCCCACGTCAGCGCTCGCGGATGGTCTCGGAAGACCCCATCCGACCTCCGGGCGCTTCCTTGGGAGAGGGAATGCGACGCGTGGCAGCGCGAGCTATCGCGCAGCACTGCATGCCAAGGGATCCGCGGATCGCTCGCGCGCGACGCCGTTTGTCGGACAAGGCGCGCCCGCGACAGCTCGAGCGCGGGGCCCCCTCAGGCCGTGCCGTACTTCGTTTCGACCAGGACGCCCAGCTCGCGCAGCATCGCGGTCGGCAGCACGCCGCCGGCCTGCACGATCACGGCATCGTTGCGCAAGCTGAATTCGTTCTGCGGGCCGGTCAGCTCGACCTTCTCGGGCAGGATGCGCTTCACTTCGGTGCCGGTGCGCACGTCGATCCGACCGTGCGCCTGCGCGGCTTCGAGCCGCTCGCGATTCTTCGCTTTCACCCGGTTGAACGCTTCGCCGCGGTAGGCGAGCGTCACTTCGGTCTGCGGTTCTTCGGCGCACGCCAGCGCGGCCTCGACCGCGCTGTCGCCGCCGCCGACGATGAGCACGCGACTGCCACGGTATTGCGCCGGCTCGATGAGTCGATAGACCACCTTGGGCAGCGCTTCTCCGGGCACTTCGAGCTTGCGCGGCGTGCCGCGCCGGCCGATCGCGAGCAGCACGGCGCCGGTCTCGTAGGAGCCGCGCGTGGTTTCGATGCGATAGCCACCGGGAATCGCGACGATGCGATCCATGCGATCGGCGAACGAGATCTGCAGCTGGGCGCGCTGCACGATGTCCTGCCAGAAGCCCAGCAACGTCTCCTTGCTGACCTCGTTGAACTTGACGCGACCCACCACCGGCAGGTCGACCGGTGCGGTCATGGCGATCTTGTTGCGCGGGTAGTGGAAGACCGCGCCGCCAAGATCGTCCTCCTGCTCGATCACGCGATAGCGCAATTTCTGTTCGATCGCGCACAGGCCGGCCGCGATGCCCGCCGGCCCGGCGCCGATGATCACGACGTCGAGCGCCAGGCTGGAACGCGGTCGGCGCGCGATGGCGAGGATCGCCTGCTGACCCTGTTCGGCCGACTTGCGGATGAGGCCCATCCCGCCGAGCTCGCCGGCGATGAAAATGCCGCGCACGTTGGTTTCGAAATCGAGCTTCACGTAGGGAATGTCGACGCCGCGTCGCTCGGTGCCGAACACCAGCTTGATTGCATCGACCGGGCATGCCGCCGCGCACGCACCGTGACCGATGCACGCCGCGGGATTGGTGAGTTGCGCCTTGCCATCGATGAGGCCGATCGCCTGCTCGGGACATGCCGCCGCGCACGACGCCGATCCCACGCAACGCGCCGGATCCACGATCGGATGCAGCGACGCCGGCTCGGTGAGTCCCGCTGCGATCGCCGACTCGCGTTCGCGCACCGCGGCGCTCTCGTGGCGCTTGCGTCGAATGACGTATACCGCGACCAATGCGCACAGCGGAATGCCATATATCGCGAGGGTGAGCAACGAGAAGTCGGACATTGCAGTGATGTTTCGTTGACGCGGGACGCCGACGGCGTCGGCGAGTGTAGCGCCGTTCAACATCGCGTGCAGCCGTCGCGCCGACGCGCGGCGATGCGATCGGCCGTGGCGGGTGCAACTTGGTGACGCTCCCTGTGCGCAAGCCTGACATGGCGTCAGGTACCGAGCAGCAGACCACGCTCACTCCTTCGCGCCGCGCAACCGCCGCCAATGATGCGGGTCGCCGCGCGCATCCGGGCCGCCATCGCGTACGCGAAGCGATTTGGCTCATCACCATCGTGTTGCTGGTGGCCGCGTCGATCGTACTGGCGCGAATGCGTTGGTACAGCGCCGGCTCCGAGCTCGGCTACGACCTCGGACTCGCCGGCGGCATCGCGATGCTGCTGCTGTTCCTCTATCCGCTGCGCAAGCGCTTCCGCGCGCTGGCGAGCTTCGGCAAGACGCGCTTCTGGTTCGCCCTGCACATGGTGCTCGGCATCGCCGGACCGCTGCTGATCATCCTGCACTCCACGCTGCGGTTCGGCTCGGTCAATGCCATCGTCGCGTTCGCGTCGATGGCCCTGGTCGCCGCCAGCGGCGTGGTCGGCCGCTTCCTCTACGCGCGCATCCACCACGGCCTGTATGGCCGTCGCGCATCACTCGCCGAGCTTCGCGCGCAGACGGGCGTCGAGGCTGCGACCATGCACTCGCGGCTGGCCTTCGCGCCGGGCGTGGAAGCGCGGCTCGCGGCGTTTGGTGCGCTCGCGGCGAGGGTCGAGAAGGACGGGCTGCGCTACCCCTGGCGCTTTTTCACGCTTGGCGTGCGCGCCGTCTTCGAGAGGTTGCGGTGCAATCGGGAAGTCGCCGTGCGCATGCGCGCGCTCGCGGCCGAGCACCACTGGGCCAGCGCGAAAGCGCGGCGACGCATCGCCAGTCGCAAGGCGCTGGTGGCCGACTACCTGCGCGGCACGCTGCGTGTGGCGCAGTTCCACGTCTTCGAGCGGCTGTTCTCGTGGTGGCACGTGCTGCACGTACCGCTCGTGTACATGCTCGTGCTGAGCGCGATCGCGCATGTTGTCGCGGTCCACATGTATTGATGCGGACGCCGACATGGATTGCGACGCTGCTGCTCGCATTGTTCGCCGCGCTGCTCGGGCCCGCGCCGCTACGAGCGCAGGGCATCGAAGGCGTGCTGATGCCGGGCAAGGTCATCGCGGGTCACGCGAAGCTGGAGAACGACTGCGCGAACTGCCACGTGAAGTTCGATCGCGCTGCGCAGGACCGCTTGTGCCTCGATTGCCACAAGCCGGTGGCGGCCGACGTGCGCAACAGGACGGGCTACCACGGCCGCATCAGGATCGACACCTGCCGCACCTGCCACACCGAGCACAAAGGACGCGAGATGAACATCGCTGCCTTTGACACCGCGCGCTTCGAGCATGCAAGAACCGACTTCGCGCTCGGCGGGGCGCACGCCCGTGCGAAGTGCGAGTCGTGCCACACCGCGGGACGCAAGTTCCGCGACGCTCCTGCGCGCTGCAACGACTGCCATCACAAGGACGACGTCCACCGCGGCCAGCTCGGCGCGGACTGCACGTCGTGCCATTCGGACAGCGCATGGAAGCCCGCGCGTTTCGATCACGCGCGCACGCGCTTCGCGCTCACCGGCAAGCATGCCGATGCCACCTGCAAGAGCTGCCACGTCGATCAGCAGTTCAAGGGCACGCCGCTCGCGTGTGCGAGCTGCCACCGCAAGGACGACCGCCATCATGGTCGGCTCGGCGATAGATGCGATGCGTGCCACGTCGACCGAGGCTGGCGCGAGGTCACGTTCTCGCACGATCGCGACACGCGCTATCCCCTGCGCGGCCAGCACCGCAGCGTGAAGTGCGACGGTTGCCACAGCGGGCCGCCGGCGAGCGTGAAGGCGCCCACCGTCTGCGTGGAGTGCCACCGCAAGGACGACAAGCACAACACGACCCTCGGCGCGGACTGCGCGTCGTGTCACGTCGAACGTGGCTGGCGCGAAACACGCATCGATCACGACGCGACCGCGTTCCCGTTGCGCGACAAGCACCGCGATGTGGAGTGCAAGGAGTGCCATCGCGATGCGAGCAGCTTCAAGGGCATCGGCACGGCCTGCATCGCCTGCCATCGCAAGGACGATACGCACAAGGAACGCTTCGGCGAGCGCTGTGCGAGCTGCCACGTCGATCGCGGATGGCGCGAGGTCACCTTCGCGCACGACCGCGACACGCGCTATGCGCTCACCGGGCGGCACGCGAGCGTGAAATGCGTGAGCTGCCACACCGGCTTCGTTTATCGCGACAAGCTGGCCACGACCTGCGTGTCGTGTCACCGCGCCGACGACAAGCACAAGGGCGAGCTCGGCGAGCGTTGCGAACAGTGCCACGACACGCCCGACTGGAAGAAGACGCGCTTCGACCACAGCCGGAGCCGCTTCCCGCTGCTGGGTCGTCACGCCGTGGCGGCGTGCAAGGACTGTCACACCACGCCGGCCTATCGTGACGCGCAGCGCGAATGCATCGCCTGCCATGCGCGCGACGACAAGCACAAGGGCACGTTGGGTCGGGATTGCGCGGAGTGCCACAACGCGCGGAGCTGGACGCTGTGGGACTTCGAGCACAACCGGCGCACGCGCTTTCTCATCGACGGAGCGCATGAGCGAGCGACCTGCGCGAGCTGTCACAAGGCGCTCGCTTCCGACAAGACGCCGCGCATCGCGATGGCGTGCGAGTCGTGCCACCACGCCGACGACGTGCACGAGCGGCGCTTCGGAACCGCGTGCGAGCGCTGCCACACCACTCGCAATTTCCGTGACGTCCGGCCTGGAGCACGGATGGCGCCGAGGGTTCACAACGGTGAGGCGACGCCATGATCCGCACCGCGACCCGGTTTGCGTTGGTCCACCTCGCATTGGTGACGCCATGGGCGCTCGTGCTGTGGGGACTCATCGCCGTTGCGCCGGCGCAGGGCCAGAGCGCGTCGCGGCCGTTCGACCACCTCGCCACCGGATTCCCGCTCACCGGCGCGCATCGCAACACACGTTGCGAGGATTGCCACGTCAACGGACTGTTCCGCGGCACGCCGCGCGCTTGCGAAGGGTGCCACCTTCCTGGTGCGCGCGTCACGGCGCTCAGCATGTCACCCACGCACCTCCCGACGGCCCAGCCGTGCGGCACCTGTCACGACACGGTGTCGTTCGCCAACACGCGCTTCGATCACTCGAGCGTGCAGCCAGGCAGTTGCAGCACGTGCCACAACGGCGTCACGGCACGCGGCAAGCCGGCCAATCACGTGCCCACCAACCAGTCGTGCGATACCTGTCACCGCACCACCAACTGGCCCACGGCGCGTTTCGACCACGCGCAGGTGACGCCGGGATCGTGCAGCACGTGTCACAACGGCAGCAGCGCGACCGGCAAGCCCGCACAGCATTTGCCGACGACGCAGTCCTGCGACGCCTGTCACCAAACCAATGGCTGGCGGCCGGCGTAGTTCGATCACGCGGGCATCGCGAGCGGATGCGCGATCTGCCACGACGGCACGCAGGCCACCGGCAAGCCGACGCAGCACATCCCCACGACGGCGTCGTGCGAAAGCTGTCACAGCGGCACCTCGACGTTCACGTCATGGCGCATGAACCACGTCGGCATCGCATCGGGATGCGCGACCTGCCACAACGGCGCGTTCCCGGACGTCATGTCGAAGCCGTCGACGCACCTTCCGACTGCAGCCGGCTGCGAGACCTGCCACACGTCGACGACGTCGTTCAAGACCGCGTCGTTCAACCACGCCGGCATTTCGACCGGCTGCGCGAGCTGCCACGACGGCAAGACCGCTACCGGCAAGCCGGCGCTGCACATCGCCACCACGCAGCCCTGCGAGGTGTGTCACAGCAGCACTTCGGCGTTCGCCACCTGGCAGATGAACCACGTCGGCATCGCGAACGGCTGCGCAAGTTGTCACAACGGCTCGTTCCCGGGCGTGGTCTCCAAGCCCGCGACGCACTTGCCGACCACCGCGGCATGCGAGACCTGTCACACCTCGACGACGGCCTTCAAGATCGCGTCGTTCAATCACACCGGCATCGTGTCGGGTTGCGCAACCTGTCATGACGGCAAGGCCGCCACCGGCAAGCCCGCGCTGCACATTTCGACGACGCAGAGCTGCGAGACCTGCCACACCAGCACGTCGGCATTTGCTTCGTGGCGCATGAATCACACCGGGATCGCCTCGGATTGCGCGAACTGTCACAACGGCGGCTTCCCGGACGTGTTGTCGAAGCCGGCGACGCACCTGCCCACCACGGCGGCGTGCGAGACCTGCCACACGTCGACCACGACGTTCAAGACCGCCACGTTCAATCACACCGGTATCGCTTCGGGTTGCGCGACCTGCCACGACGGCAAGACGGCCAACGGGAAGCCCCCGATCCACATCCCGACTTCGCAACCGTGCGAAGCCTGCCATGGCAGCACCTCGGCGTTCGCGACCTGGCAGATGAATCACGTCGGCATCGCGTCGGGCTGCGCGAGCTGTCACAACGGGGCGTTTGCAGGTGTCGTTTCAAAATCGGCGACGCACCTGCCGACCACGGCCGCTTGCGAGACGTGCCATACATCGACCACGTCGTTCAAGGTCGCAGCATTCAATCACGCGGGCATCGCATCGGGCTGCGCGAGCTGTCACGACGGCAAGACGGCAACCGGCAAGCCCGGTGTCCACATCCCGACCACGCAGCCGTGCGAGACCTGCCACACCAGCACCTCGGCGTTTTCGGCGTGGCAGATGAATCACACCGGCATCGTTGCAGGTTGCGTGACCTGCCACAACGGCGCGTTCCCCGGCGTGGTCTCGAAGTCGGCCAATCACATTCAAACCACCGCTCCGTGCGAGACATGCCATAGCTCGACGACATCGTTCAAGGGCGGAACTTTCAATCACGCCGGCATCACCTCGGGTTGCGCAAGCTGCCACGACGGCAAGACGGCGCTCGGCAAGCCGACGGTGCACATCCCGACGACGCAACCGTGCGAGACCTGCCACACCAGCACGTCGGGCTTCGCGGCATGGCAGATGAATCACACCGGCATCTCTTCAGGATGCGCAACCTGCCACAACGGCGCGTACCCGGGCGTGGTGTCCAAGTCCGCCACGCACCTGCCAACCACGGCCGCCTGTGAGACCTGCCACACGTCGACCACGACGTTCAAGACGGCGACGTTCAATCACACCGGCATCAGCTCGGGCTGCGCGAGCTGTCACGACGGCAAGACCGCGCTCGGCAAGCCCAGCGTGCACATCCCCACCTCGCAACCGTGCGAGACCTGTCATACGAACACCACGTCGTTCGCGAGCTGGACGATGAACCACGTGGGTATCGCCAACGGCT
This sequence comes from Casimicrobiaceae bacterium, assembly GCA_035542515.1. Lineage (GTDB taxonomy): Bacteria > Pseudomonadota > Gammaproteobacteria > Burkholderiales > Casimicrobiaceae > VBCG01. The sequence goes on along the minus strand of DATKLH010000556.1, from coordinate 6,731 downwards.
GCGCGAGCTGCCACGCCGGCGGCTATCCGGGCGTGGTCACCAAGCCGAGCGTTCACGTGCCGACCACCGCCGCGTGCGAGGCATGTCATACCAGTACGACGCAATTCGCATCATGGACGATGAACCACACCGGCATCACAACCGGTTGCGCCACCTGCCACAGCGGTGGTTATCCGGGTGTGATGGTGAAGCCGACGGTGCACGTGCCGACCGCCGCGCCCTGCGAGAGCTGCCATAGCAGCACGACGCTGTTCTCGGCGTGGACCATGAACCACACCGGGATCTCGACGGGGTGCTCGAGCTGCCACAACGGCAGCTACCCGGGCGTGGTGACCAAGCCGGCTGTTCACGTGCCAACCGCGGCCTCCTGCGAGGTGTGCCACACGAGCACCAAGTCGTTCACGAGCTGGACGATGAACCACGCGGGCATCACCAACGATTGCGCGAATTGCCACAACGGCACCTATCCGGGCGTGGTGAGCAAGCCGTCCAATCACATCCCGACTACCGCGCCGTGCGAGATGTGCCATGCGAGCACGACCACGTTCAAGGGCGCGAGCTTCAATCACAACGGCGTGACCGGTGGCTGCGCGAGTTGCCACGACGGCAAGACCGCGCTCGGCAAGCCGACGCTGCACATCCCGACCACGGCGCCGTGCGAAACCTGCCACAGCAGCACCACGACGTTCGCGACCTGGACGATGAACCACACCGGGATCACCAACGGGTGCGCCACTTGCCACGCCTCGAACTATCCGGGCGTGGTGGTGAAGCCGTCCACGCACATCCCGACCACGGCAACGTGCGAAAGCTGCCACGGCAGCACCACGACGTTCACGACCTGGACGATGAACCACACCGGTATCACGGGCGGGTGCGTGGATTGCCACAACGGCAACTATCCGGGCGTGGTGTCCAAGCCGGCAACGCACATCCCGACCACCGCCCCGTGCGAGACCTGCCACGCAAGCACGACCAGCTTCAAGGGCGCGACCTTCAATCACGCGGGCGTGACCACCGGCTGTGCGAGCTGCCACGACGGCAAGACCGCGCTGGGCAAGCCGGCCGTGCACATTCCCACCACGGCACCGTGCGAGACCTGCCACACGAGCACCGCCTCGTTCGCGACGTGGACGATGAATCACACCGGCATCAGCAGCGGATGTGCGAGCTGTCACGCGTCGAACTATCCGGGCGTGGTCGTCATGCCGGCGGTGCACATTCCAACGACGGCGCCGTGCGAGACCTGTCACTCGAGCACCACGAGCTTCAAGACGTGGACCATGAATCACACCGGCATCACCAGCGGATGCGCGACCTGTCATGCGTCGAACTATCCCAGCGTGGTGGTGAAGCCGTCGGTGCACATTCCGACCACGGCGCCATGCGAGAGCTGCCACACCAGCACATCGAAGTTCAGCACCTGGACCATGAGCCACAACGGCATCACGACCGGATGCGCGAGCTGCCATGCGGGCAACTATCCGGGCGTGGTCGGCAAGCCTGCCGTACACATACCGACGACCGCGCCATGCGAAAGCTGCCACACCAGCACGACGTCGTTCGCGACGTGGACGATGAGCCACACCGGTATCACGACGGGATGCGCAAGCTGCCACACGGGTAACTATCCGGGCGTGGTCTCGCAGCCGGGCATCGCCACGCACATCCCGACCGCGCAGCCGTGCGAGCTGTGCCACACCAGCACGACGACGTTCAAGACCTGGCGCATGAACCACCAGGGCATCACGTCGGGTTGCGCCAACTGCCACGGCGGCCAGTATCCCGGCGTGCAGACCAAGCCGCGCGACCATCCGCAAACCAGCGCGCCGTGCGAGACCTGTCACACCAAAGGCATCTCGTGGGATACCGGGAAGGCCGGCATGGTCAGGGGTCGTCACGCGAACGTCGCGATCGGAAGCTGCCTCTCCTGCCACAACGGCAAGCTGGCGTCCGCGAAGCCGACCAAGCACGTCGTGACGAGTGTGTCGTGCGACACCTGCCATCGCACGACGACGTGGATACCGGCGAGCTTCTCGCACGCGAACGTTGCGCCGGGGACATGCGTGAGCTGTCACAACGGCAGCGGTGCTGCGGGCAAGGTTGCTGCGCATTTCGCTACCACGCGATCGTGCGACGCATGCCACAACACGAAGGCGTGGTCGAGCACGCCGTATCGGCATCTGTCGCCGGCGTACTCGCCGCACCCGCCGTCGCTCACCTGCGTCTCGTGTCACGCCGGCAACAGTGAGATCGTGGTGTGGAAATACCCGGCCCTGCGGCCAACCTGCGGCGGCTGCCATGCGAGCGACAGCAAGCCGGCGCTCATTCGCAAGCCGCTTCCGATCAAGCCGCGACCGGGGATGTAGACGGTGAAGGAGCCGATGAGCCGAGCGGCGCGTGCCGCTGCAATGGACCTGCGCGTTGTGATCGAACGTCGCAAACCGACGCGCGGTCCATGGCAGCGTCACTTCGCATCGCTTGCGTGGTGGTTACAGGCGCTCGCCTGCGTAATCGGCGGAATGATCGCCAGCAGCGCCGGTGCGCAGATCCTTGACAGCGTCGACGTGTCGCGCGAGCTCGATCGCGCGGCGATCCGCATTCGCTTCGCCACGCCGATCCAGTACCTGAGGCACGTGCCGACCAATCGCGGCACGACCATCCAGGTGTACTTCCAGGTGACCGGCACCGACGACAGCTCGGCGACCGTCGACGAGGAACGGCGCGGGCCGCCGTCGACGCTGGTGCCGCCGTTTCGCGTGGTGTATCGCGCGCAGGGTCGCGTGCTGCAAAGACGCATCGACGTGATGTTCGAGCGCGAAGTGCAGTTCCAGCTTCGCCCCGAGGACAATCGTACGATCCTCATCCTGCTCCCGCTCACCGGCGAGCAGATCGAGCAGCATGTGCCGCCTGCGCTGCCGCCCGAGCCGTTCCAGCTTCAACCGCCACGCCCGCGGCCTGTGCTTCCGCCACCGGTGAAGACGCCGCCGACCACCGACAACGACAAGGCCGCAGCGCCGCTCATGGACGAGGCACGCAAGGCGCTTGCGCAACGCCATTACCCCGAGGCCATCGACATCCTGAACCGCGCGCTGAATCTTCCGCCCAACGTGTATTCGGAAGAAGCGCAGGAGCTGATCGGCATTGCGCGCGAAGGCGCCGGCGAGCTCGCGAAGGCCAAGACCGAGTACGAGCTCTATCTCAAGCTGTATCCGGAGAGCGAGGGTGCGCGGCGCGTGCGCGATCGCCTCAACGTGATAACCGCGCCCTCGATCAGCGCCGCACCGGCGGTGGCTCCGGCCGTCTCCCCGTGGACGCGCTGGGGCAGCCTGTCGCAGTACTACTACGGCGGCCAGACGCGCGCGGACACGACCACCATCACGGTGACGCCGGCAACCGGTGCGACCGTGCTCGATACGACCAACCTCACGTCGACCGATCAGTCGCAGCTTCTCACCAACGCGGATTTCACCGCGCGCTATCGCGAAGGCGACTGGGACAATCGCTTCGTCTATCGCGACCAGTACAACAAGAGCTTTCTACAGGACCAGGACTCCACGCGCCGCCTGTCCAATTTGTTCGCCGAAGCGCGATATCTTCCGGCGCAGCTGGTCGCGCGCGTGGGCCGCATGAACGGCGCGAGCGGCGGCGTGCTGGGGCGCTTCGATGGTGGCTACCTCAACTGGGGCTTCACGCCGAACTACCGGGTGAGCGGCGTCGCAGGGCAGCTGGTCGACACGCCGAGCGACCAGCACAAGCCGTTCTATGGCGCGGCCTTCGAAGTCGACCGCCTGTTCAGCAACTGGAGCGGCAACGTTTTCGCGATTCACCAGACGGTCGCCGACGTTACCGACCGCACGGCCGTGGGCAGCGAAGTGCGCTACTTCGATGCGCAGCGCCTGCTCTACGGCCTGGTCGACTACGACCCGATCTTCCGCGCCTTCAACATCGCCATGTTGCAGGGCACTTGGCAGATGACGACCGGAACGACGTTCAACGCGCTGCTCGATTACCGCCGCACACCGACCCTGCAGCTCACCAATGCCACGCTCGCCGATCCCTCGCAGTCGATCGGCGCGATCCTGGATTCGCTCGGGACCGGAGAGACGCGGGCGCGCGCGAAGGCCCTGACGCCGATCTCCAAAGTGCTGCTGCTCAGTGTGACTCATCCGTTCTCGCCGGTGTGGCAGCTCGGATTCGACTATCGACTGTCGAGTCTCTCGGGAACACCCGCAGTGGGACCCTATCCCGCGGCGGCCGGGACAGGCAACGTCAATACCTACACTTTCCAGGCGATCGGCAACGGCGCTTTCCGCGCGCGCGACATCTTCGTGGCCAACGTCGCGCTGCTCGATGGCAAGCTCATCAGCGCGCAACTGTTCACGCTCGACTATCGCATCGTGAGCGACTTGTTCACCGTCGAGCCGATGCTCAAGTTCTACCGCCAGAAGGACGACCAGGACGTGAAGCTGACACGCTGGACGCCTGGCGTGAAGCTGACCTACCAGGTGCGCGACCGTTTCGCGCTCGAGGCCGAGTACGACTTCGAGCACTCGCACAGCGTGGGACCGGTCATCGACGAGATCCTCAAGCGGAGCTTCTGGTATGTCGGCTACCGCTGGGACTTCTAAAGGCGCGCAATCGCGGCGCTGGCGGCGCAGGCGATAGATCGATACGAGGAGCAGCCATGAGCAGCGCACAACTTCCATCGCAGGAGCGCGAACCCGCCGACGCCGGATTGCCCGTCGACGCGTCGGACATCGCGCAGCAAACCGATACGGTCGGCGTGCAGGAGCCGGCGCGCGACAAGCGCTGGATACGCTGGCTCGTCGGCAGCGCGATCGCCATTTCCGTGGGTGCGATTTCGATGGGAAGCTGGTTCTATCTGCATCAGGAGTCGGCGCGCGCGCCAGCGACAGGCCTGTTCGGCAATTCAACCGGCGGCATGGGCATTGCAATGCCGTCGGGTCGCCACGGCAGCGCACCGGCGCTCGATACGCTGGTCGACAAGCTCGCGCTGCGCATGCGTGAGCAGACGCCCGACGATGCACAGGGCTGGGCGCTGTTGGGACGCACCTACGCCGAGTTGCGCCGCTATCCCGAGGCGGTCGACGCCTTTGCACAAGCAGCGAAGCGATTGCCCGGCGATGCGGCCTTGCTCGCGGATTACGCCATCGCTTTGGCCGCGGTGCAGGGCAGCTATGCCGGGGAGCCCGCGCAATTGGCCGATCGCGCCATGAAGATCGATGCCAATCAGCCCAAGGTGCTGTACGCCGACGGCCGCATGGCTTTCGAGCAGAAGGATTACGCGCGAGCGTTGCGGCAGTGGCAGCGCGCGGAACCGATGCTCGCGAACGATCCGCCCATGCGCGCGGCGATCGCCGAGGACATCGCACGCGTGCAGGCGATCGCGGCAGGCGCAGGACCCAGTCGCTAGGGCCTCACGCTACGCTGCATTCCTCGCGCCGCTAGAGCACTTCGATTTGCGTCACCCCCTCGCGCCGCCAGCAGAGGCAACCTGCGCGCGCGCTTGCCGCGCTGCGCGCCGGTTCGGGGTCGGATCGCGTTACGACGACGACGATGGCTTCATCTGCGACTGCAGGTAGTTCTGCAAGCCGACTTCGTCGATGAGACGCAGCTGGGTTTCCAGGAAGTCGATGTGCTCTTCCTCGGACTCGAGGATGTCCTCGAAGATTTCCCGCGAGACATAATCGCGGACGGTTTCGCAATGCGCGATCGCATCCTTCAGCATCGGATGCGCGCGCCGCTCGAGGTCCAGATCGCATTGCAAGGCTTCGCGCGCGTTTTCGCCGACGAGGAGCTTGTCGAGGTCCTGCAGATTGGGCAGCCCCTCGAGGAACAGGATGCGCTCGATCAGCCGGTCGGCGTGCTTCATCTCGTCGAGCGACTCGTGGTACTCGTGGTCGCCGAGATGGTGGAGCCCCCAGTTGCGGAACATCCGCGAGTGCAGGAAATACTGGTTGATCGCGGTCAGCTCGTTGCGCAGCACGCGGTTGAGATGACCGATGACGGCAGCGTCGCCCTGCATCGCGTGACTCCTGGTGATTGTCGATCGTTGCGCGCGAGGTGAGCGTCGCGGCGCGCTCGCGCTTTCAGTCGTCGCCGCCGACCGCGGCCGTGGCTTCCTGGCATGCCTTGTCGATGACGCCCCGAGCGCATTCTGCACAGCGTCCGCAGCAGGTGGCAACGCCGAGGGCCTCGGAAACGTCGTCCAGCGACCGCGCGCCGAGCTTCACCGCGCCGCGGATCTCGCGGTCGGTGATCGCATTGCAGACGCACACGTACATGACTGCTGTCCCGGTAATGAGAATTGTTCTCATTATTACGCAACGCCCGCGGGCGCGCAAGCTCTCCGAACCCCGGCCTTGACCCTGATCAAACGCGCCATGGGAGCCTGCTTCTCCGGCTGCGCACGGGGGATGACTTCCCATGCGCGTTTGCTTTATATCCGCAAGCGAAGCCGAGCGGGCAATAACGAATAAACTGCCGCACGCTTGAACAGGCGGTCAACGAATAGTAATTCCCCTGCCAACTAGGGCAAATTCCCGCTCGGCGACGCGTGCCATTGCGTAGTTGAGCGGTTGTTTTGCCACGGCTTGTGTCGCATCAATCCCGCGGTATTCACGCCAGCCCGCGCCGACGAGCGGCCGGCGACTTGCAATGCCATTGTCATAAGGATCCACAAGCAAAAGCGAACTGACTGTGGCGTA
>DATKLH010000555.1:0-8401 GCA_035542515.1 Casimicrobiaceae bacterium | reverse complement strand
GGTCGCGGGAGCTCACCGAACGGGCGCGTGTCCCCGGCGCCCGCCTTCCGGTTGGTCGTGCGTTTGTTGGTCAAGAGCAACCTCCTAGTGCGACCCCACCGCCTGTGCCACGGTCCGCGCCGCCCCCTGCGCATAGAGCTGTTCCAGCCAGCGCGTCACGGGCGCGTTGAAACGCGGCTCGCTGGACAGGTCATCGTCGAAGACCTCGGTGAGATCGAAAAAAGCGCGTGCCAGCGCGACCGGGTCACCGCCATGTCGCGCCGCGATCTGCGCGAAGCGCGGCGCGAGTGGGTCGGACACCTTGATCGCCTGGCCGCGTTCGTCGACGCCGGAGGCATACCGCATCCAAGCGGCGACCGCGAGCGCGGCAAGCGACACCTCGCGTCCCGCCGCGAGATTTTCGCGCACGGTGCCGAGTATGCGTTGCGGCAGCTTCTGCGAGCCGTCCATCGCGATCTGCTGCGTCTTGTGAGGCAGCACCGGATTCGCGAAACGCGTCACCAGCGCTTCGCAATAGTCCTTGAGCGAGACATTTTCGGGGACGTGCAGCGTGGGGACGGCTTCGTCAGCCATGAATCGCCGCATGTAAGTGACAAAGTCGGGCTGCGCGGCAACCTGATAGATGTACTGGAACCCCGCGAGGTACCCCAGATACGCGAACGCCGAATGGCTGGCGTTGAGCAGGCGCAGCTTCATCTTCTCGAACGGCTCGACCTCGTCGACGAACTGTGCACCGCCTGCTTCCCAGGCGGGACGATCGGTGGTGAAGCGATCCTCGATCACCCACTGGACGTAAGGCTCGTGGACCACCGCTGCCTGGTCCTCGAGCCCGAGCGCGGCGTTGTTCTCGTCGATGTCGGCCGGCGTGGTCGCCGGCACGATGCGGTCGATCATCGTGGATGGGAATCCGATGTCGCGACCGATCCACGCAGCCAACTCGGAATCGCGCTGAGCCGCGAAGGTCGTGACCAGTCCCTCGAGCAGAGCACCATTCTGCGGCAGGTTGTCGCAGCACACGATGGTGAGCGGCGTGCCGTGAGTCGCACGCCGCTCCGCGAGCGCGAATACGAGCAGGCCGACGACGCTGACCGGCGCATCCGGATGTGCGAGATCGTGGACGATGTCGGGGTGGCGCAGATTGAGCCTGCCCGTGGCCGGGTCGTGACAGTAGCCCTTTTCGGTCACCGTCAGCGTCACGATGCGCGTCTGAGGAGAGGTCAATCGCGCGTGAATACGCTCGCGATCCTCGCCGAGGAACAGCACTTCGCGCACGCTGCCGACGACCTGTCGACGCGTACCGGCCGGGCTCTTCTCGATCGAGGTATACAAGCCGTCCTGCGGAGCGAGCCGATCGCGCACATCGGGCGAACGCAGGCTGACGCCGCAAATGCCCCACGCTCCGCCCTTGTCCGCGAGCGCTGCGTCGGTATAAACGGCCTGATGTGCGCGGTGAAACGCACCGATCCCCAGATGCACGATGCCGATGTCGACTGCGCTCGGAACGAATCCGGGAAGCACGATGCCGCGCGCGGCGGCGCGAAGCGTTTGGAGCGATAAGCGGTTCACAGGTCGCTATCCGGCACCGCGTGGATGTTCCTTCACGCGCGAGACGAGCTGCGTAGGATTCACAAAGCGCAGCGCGATGAGCAGCCACACCAGCGTGACGGCCATGTAGATCATCGCCATTGCGTCCACGGACTGCGGCGCGCGCACGCCGGCAGCGAACACGGCGTAGTACAACGCCACAACCAGGGTCTGCGAGTCGGGACCGGCCGTGAGGAAGGTCAGCTCGAACATCGCGATGGTGCGCACCAGCACCAGCAGCGAAGCCGCGAGAATCCCCGGCGCGAGCAGCGGGACCAGCACGTACCAGAACATGCGCGCGGTATTCGCCCCGAAGACGCGCGCAGCCGACTCGAGGTTGACGTCGATCTGCTCGATGAACGGCGTCATCACCAGGATCACGAAGGGTGCGGCGGGAATGAGGTTCGCGAGAATGACGCCCCAGATGGTGCCGGCAAGCCGAATCTTGTACAGGACTGTCGCCAGGGGAATGCCGTAGGTGATCGGCGGCACCATCAGCGGCAGCAGGAACAACAGCATCAGCGCGCGCTTTCCGACAAAATTGCGTCGCGCGAGCGTATACGCGGCAGGTACGCCGATCAGCAGCGCGAGGAACACCACCGAGAGCACGACCTCGACGGTCACCCACAAGACGTAGGCGAGCTGGAACTCCTTCCACGCCGCGGCGTACCAGTTGGTCGTCCAGCCTTCCGGCAGCCACGTGCCAAGCCAGCGCCGTGCGAACGAATTGGTCGCCACCGCCGCGATCATCGCGCCGATGTTCACGACGAACAACGTCATCACGCCCCACAACAGGCCGCGCCACGCGCGTTCGGACCAACGCTCCTCGTACATCGGGCCTCAGCCTTTCCCACCGACAACCGGGCCGCGGTAGAACAGGCCGCGCAGCGCGAGCACCGCCGCGACGATGATCAATTGCACGAAGCCCATGATCATCGCAATCGCCGAAGCGAGCGAATAGTCGTATTGCTCGAACGCGGCCTCGTACGCCGCGATGGAGATGACCCGCGTAGGGCCGGCCGGTGCGCCGAGCAGCACCGCCGAGGGAAACACCGAGAACGACTGGACGAAGGCGAGACAGAAGCAGATGGCGAGCCCCGGCGCGAGCAGCGGAAGATAGATGTGGCGGAACTGCGCCTTGGCATCCGCGCCCAGCGTCGCCGCGGCGCGCGCAAGAACCGGGTCGATGCCGGTGATGTAGGAAAGGATGAGAAGGAAGGCAAAGGGGAATCCTGAAATCACCAGCGATATGAGCACGCCCCAGTAGTTGTGGGTAAGACGAATCGAGCCTTCGTATATGTGGAGGAACTGAAGCGTCTGCACGAGCCAGCCTCGCGGGCCGAAGTAGGTCAGCATGCCCTCGGCGATGAGGACGGTGCCCAGCGTGATGGGCACTACCAGGATGGTCGTCACCAGGCGCTGATAACGCGTCTTGACCCGCATCTTGAACGCGATCGGAAGCGCCAGTCCTACGTTGATCAGCGTAGCGGGTATAGCGAGTCGCAGCGTCGTCCAGATGGTGGGCCAGAGGTTGTCGGTGGTGAAGAACTTGCGGTAGTTCTCGAGCCAGCCGCCCTGCGTCGGCTCGAACGACAGCAGCAGCCCGTACAGGAACGGGTAGATGAACAGCGCGAGCATGAAGACCGTGGCCGGAACGACCAGCAGCAGAGCGCGATCGGACTGCGACGGTATGCCGCCGGGGTGACCAGTCATTGCAGCGGGTAGACGAGCGCACGCGCCGCTGGGACGTGCATGCGCACGGTGTCGCCAAGTTTGACCGGCGTGGCGCTGCGTGCGTAAACGCGCACACGTGACGGAAGGAGCACCTCGATCAGCGAGTCGCGCCCCGAGTACTCGATGTTGTCGACGCGCGCGGTGATCGTGTTCGCTGTGTCGGCACCATCGCCAATGGTGATGTCCTCCGGCCGGATCGCGACCTGCGCGCGCCCGCCGGCGAGCGCCTGCTTGCGCGTCCCGGTGAGCGGGAAGTCGGGTCCGGACAGAATGACCCGATCACCTTCCTCGCGCTCCACGTTGAGCTCGATCACATTGCGATAGCCCATGAACCGCGCGACCTGGATGTTGGACGGCTCCGCGTAGACCTCCTGCGGCGTGCCGACCTGGTGCACCATGCCGTCGATCATCACGACGATCCGGTCCGAGAGCGACAGCGCTTCGTCCTGATCGTGCGTCACATAGATCGTCGTGCGACCGAGCTCGCGGTGGATGCGACGGATCTCGGAGCGCGTCTCCAGCCGCAGCTTCGCGTCGAGATTGGACAACGGTTCGTCCATGAGGACCAGCGGCGGCTCGATCACGATCGCGCGCGCGATGGCGACGCGCTGTTGCTGACCGCCGGACAGCTGCCCGGGAAGCTTCTGTTCCTGGCCGCTCAGCTGAACCATGCGCAAGACGTCGGCGACCCGCTTGTCCACCTCCGATTGCGACACGCCCCGCATGCGCAACCCGAATCCGACGTTGCGCGCGACACTCATGTGCGGAAACAACGCGTAGTTCTGGAACACCATGCCGAAGCCCCGCCGCTCCGGTGGCACCGTATCGATGCGCGTTTGGTCGAGGCTGATCGTCCCGCCGGACGGCGGCAACAGTCCGGCGATGCAGTTGAGCGCAGTGGACTTGCCGCAGCCGGACGGACCGAGCAGCGCGACGAACTCGCGGCGGCGAATCGTGAGCGTGACCTCGTTCAGCGCGATGAACGTCTCGCCGCTGGACGTAGCGAAGCGGCGCGTGACGCGGTCGAGGCGAAGCTCGGAGAAGTCTTGTTTCATGGGAGACCGAAAGGCGTAGTTGGTAGTTGGCAGTCAGTGGTTAGTGTGCCCAATCGCAGCACGATGCCGGGCGCAGCTCCCACTGGGTTGAAGCTCGCGCGTCTCGCCGACGTTTGGGCGAACCGACGCTAACTGCCATCTACCAACGGCTAACTACGCTTCACTTGGTTTTTTGCGCCCCCACCTGCTGATCCCAGATGCGGAACGCTTCGACCTGCGCCTTCGCTTCCAGCGACTGGGTATGCGGGAATTCCTTGAGCCACTGATCGTACTCGGGCCGTCCGTACTCCTTGATCGCATCCTGGCTTTCCTTGGGCGCCATCGATAGCGACACGTTCTTCACCGCCGGCCCCGGATAGAAGTAGCCCTTGTCGTAGGTGTACGCCTGCGCTTCCGGCGTCAGCATGTACGCCATCACGTCGAGGATGGCGTTCAGCTTGGCTGGCGGAACGCCCTTGGGCACCACCATGTAATGCGCGTCGTTCACCCAGGTCATGCCCTTGAACGGCGCGACCTTGTATTCCTTGGGCACGATGCCGAGTATGCGCGGGTTGAGATCCCAGCCGGTCATCGTGACCGTCATGTCACGCGATCCTTCGCCGAGCTCCTTCATCACCGCGCCGGTTCCGGTCGGGTAGTACTCGATGCAGCTGTTCAGGTCCTTGAGATACGCCCAGGTCTTTTCCCAGCCGTTGGTCGGGTCCTTCGGGTTCTTGTCGCCCAGGATGTACGGGAGGCCCATGATGAACGTGCGACCCGGTCCGGAGTTGGCCGGACGCGCGTAGATCAGCCGATTGGGATTGGCCTTGCACCAGGCGAGCAGCTCTTGCGGCGTGGTCGGCACCTGCTTCACCTTCGCCGGGTTGTACTCGAGCAACGGACCGGCGGGCATGAACGCAACTTCGATGCCCTGGTTCTGCGCAAGCTCCTGCATCTTCTCCGCAGCGGGCTGGTAGTTCGCCGCCAGGTTGGGAAACTTCGCTGCATATTGCGGCAGCAGCGGAATCAACAGGCCCTGCTCGATACCGGCCGCGAGAAAGTCGGTGCCGGTGAGCACGATGTCGATGTCGCTGCGGCCCGCGCCCTGCATCGCCTTGATCTTGCCGGGCAGCTCCGGCGCCGGTGCCTTGGTGAAGTTGAACTTGGCCACCTTGCCGGGATTCTTCTTCGCATATTGCTCGAAGGCGTCCTGGGTCAGCGCCAGGTTGCCGGCGACGTCGACGATATTGATGGTCACCGGCGACTGCGCGTGCGCTCCGCCGAATGCGAACAGTGAGACGGCCAACGCCGCCGCACGCAACACGGCGCGGCGCGGAAGCGTGTGGGTGAATCGCTTCATGGAATCCTCCTCGAGGCTTGGGTGGGATGCCGCAGCGCGCGGCTGGCTTTGCACTACCGTGAACAGGAAGCGGTCATGCGCGACGCGCGGTGCGTCTGCGTGTCTCGCGTGGCGAAGGATGCGCGGCCTTGGGCGTCGACTCCGCCGAATCCGTTGTAACCCCGCGCTGGAATTCGCGCGCGACTCGATCCAGATGGCGATGCAACGCACCGCGTGCCCCGTCGCTGTCTCGCGCCGCGATGGCCTTGACGATGGTGGCGTGGTCGCGCAGCGTCTGGCGTGCGAGCTCCGGAGTATGGAAATGGCGTTGCAGGCGTCCCCACAGCTCCGCGCGTTGCTGCCAAAGACCTTCGACCACCAGCTCGAGCGAGCCGTTGCCGGTCGCGCGTGCGATGGCGATGTGGAAATCGCGGTCCACCGCTTCGCGGGTGGCGAAGTCGTCGCGGCGCGCCTCCATCAGCGCGACGCTTTCGCGCAGTGTGGCGATGTCCTCGGGCTTCGCGCATCGCGCTGCAAGCGCCGCGATCTCGCCTTCCACGAGCTTGCGCGCGTTCAGCAACTCGAAGGGCCCCGGGCCCGCATCGCCCGAATGACGCGGCTGCAACGGATTGGGTGATGTGACGAAGATGCCGGTGCCGACGCGCACTTCGACCAGTCCGCTCATCTCGAGCGAGATGATGGCCTCGCGGACCGATGTGCGGCTCACGCCCAGCGAAACGGCAAGCTCGCGCTCCGCCGGCAGACGCGACCCCGCGGGGAACTCCCCCTTGGAGATGAGCGTTGCGAGCTGATCGGCGATCTGGCGATACAGTCGCCGGGACTCGACGGCCTGCAGGGGCATTCCTTGCAACTCCTCCGTGGCACGCTGCGCGACGCTCGGTCGGCGCGGCTGCGCGCCCGCTTGGGCTCGGGCGGTTTGTTGTCGCGCGGATGCTAGACCGGGTCGCCGGCGTGGTCAAGTGGTCCGACCGCTGGACCAGAACGTCCAGCGCGTCAAATCGACTCGCTGCGGACGTAGTGCCCCGACTCGCCGCCGCGCTTTTCGAGCAGGCGGATCGCGTCGATGTGCATCGCGCGGTCGGCGGACTTGCACATGTCGTAGATGGTGAGCAGGCCCGCCGCGGCAGCCGTCAGCGCTTCCATCTCGACGCCGGTGCGAGCGAGCGTCTCGGCGGTCACTTCGATCGACACCGCGCTCGCGGAATCGTCGAAAGCGAAGTCGACCGCGACGCGCGTGAGCGGCAGCGGATGAGCGAGCGGGATGAGCTCCGGCGTGCGCTTGGCCGCCTGGATCGCTGCGATGCGCGCCACGCCGAGCACGTCGCCCTTCCTCACTCCGCCCGAGCGGATCAGCGCCAGCGTTGCGGGTTGCATGACGATGCGTCCGCCGGCGCGAGCCACACGCCTGGTTACATCCTTGTCGGCGACGTCAACCATATGCGCCTGACCGGCCGAATCGAAGTGGGTAAAATGATCCTTCGAGGCCGCCGCGGCGGGCGCGCCGCGCGGGGCAACCGGCCTGGGTGGGGACGCTGGACGTGTCATCGCCGCCGGAGCATCGTCATCGAACGAGGGACTGTCAGCGTTAGGGTCTGAGAGTAGGGACAAGCGACCTCGAGCGGCGCCACGCTAGGCCCTTTTTTTGGAGCAAGCCCTGCGCCCATGCAAGGAAAGCGACGTCGCGCGGCATCCCAGGAGACCATTCCCTTCCGTTTGCCGCCAAAACGCAATGCATCCACCGCAGACATAGCGTCAACAACCCCTGGGACCAGCAGGCGTCATCTTAGCATCGTGTTTCGCCTTCCTCGCCTCGCGCCGCGGTCGTGCTCGCCATTGTCGATGCCACATCGTTCCTGTAGACAGCGGACCACCGCGGCGCTGGTGGCCTTCGCGCTCGGTCTTACGCCATGCGTTCCGTGGCCGGTCACGCCGGCCTACGCACAGGCCCAGGCGGCGCCGGAATCCAAGCCCGCCGACGCGTCGTCGAACCGGCAAATGCCCGTGTTCGGCGCGATTCGCGAAGCGCCACCGCCGCCGAACATCATCCTGCCAAGCATCGCGTCTCCGCCCGGCGGCCAGGGGTTGCCCGATCTCGGCGACGCCGTGCAATCGGATTTCTCGCCCGCCCAGGAGCGCAAGCTCGGCGTCACGATCGTGCGCGAGCTGCGCGCGAGCGGCGGCTACATGAACGACCCCGAGGTCAACGACTACCTCAACGAGCTCGGCCACCGCCTGCTTTCGGTATCGAAGGACGCGCGCTTCGACTTCGAGTTCTTCGCCGTCCCCGATCCGCAGATCAACGCATTCGCGCTCCCCGGCGGGTTCATAGGCGTGCACACCGGGCTGATCCTGCTCGCGCAGAGCGAGTCGGAGCTCGCGAGCGTGCTCGCGCACGAGATCACGCACGTCACCCAGCACCACATCGCACGCGCCATCGCCGCGCAAAAGGACACGATGCTGATGTCGCTCGCCGGCCTTGCGCTCGCGATCCTGGCGGCACGCGGCGGCGGACGTTCGGGCGGTGACGCCGCGGGCGCGGCGGTCGCCACGTCCCAAGCGCTGACCCTGCAGAACCAGCTCAACTTCACGCGCGAAAACGAGTACGAAGCCGACCGCATCGGCTTCCAGCGGTTGAATGCCGCGGGCTTCGACACATCGGCCATGGCGACCTTCATGGAGCGTCTGCAGA
>DATKLH010000554.1:0-11614 GCA_035542515.1 Casimicrobiaceae bacterium | reverse complement strand
CGTACTCGCAGAACGTCGTGGACCTCTGCCCAGTCGGCGCCCTGCAATCGCGCGCATTCCTGTACAGCTCGCGCGTGTGGTACCTGCAGTCGACGCCATCGGTGTGTCCGAGCTGCGAGCGTGGCTGCAACATCGACATCTGGCACCGGCGCGAGGAATGGAAACTGCGCAGCGTGAACGTCGCGGCGAACAGCGCAATCGCGCGCGTGACGCCGCGCGAGAATGCGGCGGTGAACGGGCCGTGGATGTGCGACACGGGCCGCGACCTGGGCGCGTTGCTCGATCGTCCCCGCGCGACGCAGGCGATGATCGAAGGCAAGTCGGTGACGCTGGAGACGGCCATCGAAGCGGCGCGCAAGCGCATCGCCGCGTCGCACGCGCCCATCGCGCTGGTATCCAACTGGGGCTCGAACGAGGAGCTGCGCGCCTTCGCTGAAGCGCTCGCCCAGCGGTGCACGGTGCTGATCAAGATCGACCGTCATGCGCATCCGGGCGAGGTCATCAGCGACGACCTGCTCATCCGTGCCGACAAGAATCCCAATACGGCCGGCGCCCGCGCCGTGTTCCCCGACGCGAAGCTGTGGAGCCCGCACGGCAGCGACGCGCGCCTGCCCCACGGCCACGACCTGGTGCTCGCGTGGGGCGAAGGCTTCGAGGTGACCTCCCTGCCGTCGCGCGAACCGGTGATCCTGCTCGGCTCCTACGAAAGCGAGCAGAACGCGCGCGCGGCGGTATTCATCCCGATCAGCATTCAGACCGAGCGGCGCGGTCACTACACAAACTTCGCAGGGCAGTTGAACGCGTTCGAGCCCTGCTTCAAGCCGCGTGCTGGTGTCATCGACGCCGAGGCGCTGTTCCCGGCGCTCGCCAACGCACGTGTGGAAGCCACGGCATGATCCAGGACCTCGTCATCTGCCTGCTGTTCATCGCATACGCGCTGGCCGTGCTGCCCGGGCTCGGCACGGTGCTGACCTGGGTCGAGCGCAAGCAGGCTGCGATCATGGCCGATCGCATCGGCGCGAATCGCTGTTACGTGCGCCTTCCGTTCACCGATTACAAGATGGTGTGGATGGGGCTGTTCCACGGCCTCGCCGACGGTCTCAAGATGATCGTCAAGGAGGACTGGAAGCCGAAGGTGCACGACGACTTCGCGTACATGATCGCGCCCTGGGTCACCTTTGCGCCGGTGCTGCTCGTGTTCGCGGTCATTCCGTTCGGCGGGACGTTCACGCCGGGCGAGATGCTGAGCGCGTTCCCCTCGATCGCGCAGTGGTTCGGCGACAAGAGCTACCCGCTGCAGATCGCGCCGCTCAACGCCGGACTCCTGATCGTGTTCGCGTTCAGCGGCATCACCGTGATCGGCGCGATGCTCGCGGGCTGGTCGTCGTCGAACAAGTTCTCGCTGCTCGGGGGCTTGCGCGCCGGCTCGCAGATGATCTCCTACGAGCTGGTGATGGGACTCACCGTGCTGGGGTTGATCCTCGTGTACGGCAGCGTCGACCTGGTCGAGATCGTGCACAAGCAGTCCGGCACCGTGCTCGGCTTCCTGCCCGCGTGGGGCGTGGTGTACCAGCCGTTCGCGGCGATCCTGTTCCTCACCGCTGCGATGGCGGAGAACCGGCGTATTCCATTCGACCTTCCCGAAGCCGAGTCCGAGCTGATCTGCGGCTACTTCACCGAATACAGCGCGATGAAGATGGGACTGTTCATGTTCGCGGAGTTCATCGAGATCGCGATCGTGAGCGCGCTGTTCGTGACGCTGTTCCTCGGCGGCTACAACCTGCCGTTCATGACCGACACCGGCTTCAAGCTGCCGAGCGGGCGCGTGATCGAGATGAGCGCGGGCGGCATCCTGCTGCTGCAGATGCTGGTGTTCCTCGCCAAGGTGTTCCTGCTGTGCAGCTTCCAGATCCTGATCCGCTGGACGCTGCCGCGCTTCCGCTACGACCAGCTCCTCCGCTTCGCCTGGAGGTTCCTGTTCCCGCTTGCGATGGTCAATCTGACCGTCACGGCGGCCGTCGCCTGGGTGCTGCAATGACCACACCCGCAACGACCGAGCGCACGACGGCGCGCGCCGCGAGCCATCAGCGGCCGCAGTATTGGAACGCGCCGCGGATGTCGTGGTACGAGAGCTTCTACCTGTTCGAAGTGCTGCGCGGGCTGTATATCACCGGAGCGGTGTTCACGCGCAACATGTGGAAGTGGTGCACGGGCCGCAAGGGCGCGCTGACCGCGTACTACCCCGAGGAGATCCGCGCCGATTACGCCGCGCACAATCGCGGCAAGCACGTGCTCACCCAGCGCGAGGACGGCTCGCCGCAGTGCGTCGCATGCAACCTCTGCGCCACCGTCTGCCCGGCCAAGGTCATCGAGATCGAGGCCGCGCTGGACCCGCACGATCCGATACACCCGAAGTACCCGGCGAGCTTCGCGATCGACTACTCGCGCTGCATCTTCTGCGGCCTGTGCGTGGAAGCATGCCCGGAGGACGCCATCCGCATGGTGAAGGAAGTTCCCGCATTGCCGGGCGAAGACCGCGACACCATGTGGCTCGCCCGCGAGGAACTGCTGACCTGGAGCCCGCGGCGCGATGTCGAAAAGCCCTATCCGCCGCGCGGATCGTCACGACAACAGGACGCGGCATGATCGAGAACCTGCTCATCTATTTCTTCGGCGCGCTCGCGCTCACCGGCGCCGTGCTGATGCTGATCCTGCGCCATCCGATGCGCGTCGCGCTCGCGCTGATCCTGACGATGCTGTGCCTGGGCGCCATCTACGGGCTGCTCGGCCTGCATGCGATCGCCGTGTTCCAGGTCCTGATCTACGTCGGTGCGGTGATGGTGTTCATGATCTACGTGATCATGCTGCTCGACCTGCGCGATCCGTCGTTCCGCGAGCGCTATTCGCGCTGGCTCGTTCCCGGCTCGGCGGTCGGCGTGGTGCTGTTCATGCTGATCGCCGGAGCGCTGCGCCGCGAGGACGCGACCCAGGCCGGGATGTCGGCGTCAGGCATCGACGTACAGGCGTTCTCGGTAGCGTTCCTGGCCGACTACTGGTTGCACTTCGAGCTTGTTTCGGTGCTGCTCGTCGCCGCCGTGGTCGCCGCGCTCGCGATCATCCTGCTCAAGAGGCCGGATCGTGGATAAGACCCAACTGCTGGTCGCGCTGGCCGGCGCGTTGTTCGTCATCGGCCTGCTCGGCGTGATCATTCGCCGCAACATCCTCGTGGTGCTCATGTGCATGGAGCTGATGCTGAACGGCGTCAGCTTGAGCCTCGTCGCCTTTGCCGACCGCTCGGCGTCGCTCGCCGGTGCGGTGCTGGTCTTCCTGATCTTCGTGGTCGCCGCCGCCGAGATCGCCATCGCGATCCCGATCGTGGTGCTGCTCGTGCGGCACAAGCGCAGCCTCGACATCGGCGCGTACGCGGAGCTGAAGGGATAGCGTGATGACACACGCCCTCACCCTCATCGTCCTGCTGCCGCTCATCGGCTTCGCGTTCAACGGCGCGGTGTCGATGCGTGCGCGCACCGGCGCCACCGCCAAGTCGCTGGTGACGCTCGTGGGTTGCGCGCTTCCCATCGCGGCGTTCCTGCTGTCGATCAAGACCTTCCTCGACCTGCGTGCCGGCGGCTACGCGCCGATCGTCGACATCGTCTACAACTGGGCGGTCATCGGCGACAGCAGCTTCGAGGTCGCGTTCTACTTCGACCGTCTCGCCGCGGTGATGGCACTGATCGTCACCGGCGTGGGATCGCTGATCCACGTCTACACCATCGGCTACATGAAGGACGACGACGGCTACGCGCGCTTCTTCGCGTATCTCAACCTGTTCCTGGTGTTCATGCTGCTGCTCGTGCTCGGCCGCTCGCTGCTGGTGCTGTTCGTCGGCTGGGAAGGCGTGGGGCTCGCGTCCTACCTACTCATCGGCTTCTGGTACGAGGATCCACGCAACGCCGAAGCGGGCAAGAAGGCCTTCATCACCAACCGCATCGGCGACGCCGGATTCCTGCTCGGCATGTTCGTGCTGTACGCGACGTTCGGCACGTTCGACATGGATCGCATCAATCTAGCCCTCGCCGGCGGCCCGGTCGCCGTCTCGGCAACGCTCGTGGGTGTGCTGCTGTTCATCGGCGCTTCGGGCAAGTCCGCGCAGATTCCCCTGCACGTCTGGCTCCCCGACGCCATGGCCGGTCCCACGCCCATCTCCGCGCTGATCCACGCGGCGACAATGGTGACCGCCGGCGTTTATCTCGTTGCACGTATGTCGATGGTGTATGTGCAATCCTCCGACGCATCGCTGGTGGTGACCACGATCGGCGCTGCGACTGCGTTCTTCGCGGCCACCGTCGCGGTGACTCAAACCGATATCAAGCGCGTGCTCGCGTACTCGACCGTCTCGCAGCTCGGCCTGATGTTCGTGGCCGCAGGCGTCGGAGCGTATGGAGTCGCGATCTTCCACGTGTACACCCACGCGTTCTTCAAGGCCTGTCTGTTCCTCGGCGCCGGCAGCGTCATCCACGCGCTGTCGGGCGAGCAGGACATCCGCAAGATGGGCGGCATCGCGCGCAAGATCCCGTGGACGTTCGTGACCTTCGCCATCGCCACCGCGTCGATTGCGGGCATCCCGCCGCTCGCCGGGTTCTGGTCCAAGGACGAGATCCTGTGGTTCGCGCTCGCGAGCAGTCGCGGCGGCGCGACCGCGCTGTGGCTCGCCGCATCGGCGGCCTCGCTGCTGACCGCGTTCTACATGTTCCGGCTGCTGTGGCTGGTGTTCCTCGGCAACTCTCGCGTTGCGCCCGAAGTGGAGCATCACATCCACGAATCGCCGTGGTCGATGCGCGGTGTTCTGGTCGTGCTCGCCGTGCTGTCGGCGGTCGGCGGTTTCGTGTCGATCCCGCACTTCCTCGAGCCGCAGCTGGCGTTGCCCGAGGTCCGGCTGCCGGAGACCTCCGAGCACCTCGTGGTGTACGTGTCGGTCGCGCTCGCCCTCGGTGGGCTTGCCGGGGCGGCCTGGATCTACGCGAGCGGTCCCGAGCGCGCCGAAGCGATCCGCGCGAAGTTCGCGGGATTGCACCGCGTGCTTTACAACAAGTACTTCGTCGATGAGCTCTACCAGAGGGTGATCGCAAGACCGCTGCTGTGGATCTCCGACCGTGTCGTGCTCCGCTTCGGCGATCGCTGGCTGCTCGATGGGTCGCTCAACGGGATGGCGCGGCTTGCGCAACGCGGCGCCGGCGCCCTTTCCCGACTCCAGGACGGAAGCCTGCAGCGCTACGCGTTGCTGGTGCTGTTCGGAGCCACGCTCTGCCTGATCTGGATCTGGCGCCATGTCTGACGCTGCCCTGCTCAACTTCGTGCTGTACCTGCCGGTGGTCGCCGCGGCGGCGCTCGTCGTCGTTCCGCACAAGCGCGACGACCTGGTTCGCGGCATTTCGCTGATCGCGATGCTCGTGCAGTTCGTCGCCACGGCGATCCTGTACCTGCATTTCGATGCCTCGGCGCCGGGCCTGCAATTCCAGACGCGCGTGCCGTGGATCGCCGACTGGGGCGTCTACTACGACATCGGCCTCGACGGATACAACATCCTGCTCGTGCTGCTGACCGCGTTCCTCGGTCCGCTGGTGGTCGCCGGCGCGTTCAAGGCGATCGACCGCGACGTGAAGCTGTTCTACGCACTGGTGCTGCTGCTGCAGTTCGCGATGCTCGGGACCTTCCTCGCGCAGGACCTGTTCGTGTTCTACCTGTTCTGGGAAGCGATGCTGATCCCAATGTTCCTGATCATCGGG
This sequence comes from Casimicrobiaceae bacterium, assembly GCA_035542515.1. Lineage (GTDB taxonomy): Bacteria > Pseudomonadota > Gammaproteobacteria > Burkholderiales > Casimicrobiaceae > VBCG01. The sequence continues at coordinate 5,828 of DATKLH010000554.1, read as the reverse complement.
ATGTGGGGCGGCGAGCGGCGCATCTACGCGACCTTCAAGTTCGTCCTCTACACCGCCTTCGGCAGCATCCTGATGCTCGCGGCGGTGATCTATCTGGTGTATTCGCTCCCGGCGAGCGACGGCGCGCCTTCCTTCGCGTTTGCCGACCTCTATCGCGCGCAGCTGCCGCTCGACGTGCAGACGATCCTGCTGGTCGCGTTCTCGCTGTCGTTCGCGATCAAGGTGCCGATGGTCCCGCTGCACACCTGGCTCCCGGATGCGCACGTCGAGGCACCCGCAGCCGGCTCGGTGATCCTGGCCGGCGTGCTGCTCAAGATGGGCACCTACGGGTTCATGAAGCTCGGCTTTCCGCTGTTCCCCGATGCAACGCGCATGCTGACGCCGCTGTTCATCGCGCTGTCGGTGGTCAGCATCGTGTACGGCGCCTGCCTCGCGCTGGTGCAGACCGACATCAAGAAGATCATCGCCTATTCGTCGATCAGTCACCTCGGGTACGTCATGCTCGGCCTGATCACGCTCGACCTGATCGGCATCCAGGGCGCGATCGTGCAAATGGTGAGCCACGGCCTGGTCGCAGGCGGCCTGTTCATGATGATCGGCATGATCTACGAGCGCTGCCACACACGCGACCTCGCTGCGTACGGCGGATTGGCGAAGCTGCTGCCGCTCTACGCCGTGTTCTTCATGGTGCTGACCCTCGCGTCCATCGGGCTGCCGACGACGAGCGGATTCACCGGCGAGTTCCTCGTGCTGCTCGGCGCCTTCCGTGGCACGTGGGCGGCCGGAGGCTTCTCCTTCTTCACCAGCGCGAGCGCGGTGCTGGGCGTGGTGCTCGGCGCGCTGTACATGCTGTGGTTCGCCCAGCGCTTCCTGTTCGGCGGCGCCAAGGCCCCGCACCAGCCGTTCCGCGATCTCGACATGCGCGAACGCGCCATCCTCGCGAGCCTCGTGGTGGCGATCTTCTGGCTCGGCCTGTTCCCCGACGAGCCGATGCGCAAGACCGAGCTCGCGGCGCGTCAATACCAGCAGCTCGTTGCCACGGCACGCACCGGATCGCCGGTCGCCAAGACGGTCGTCGTCAGCACCGCAACCGCAGCGGCCGCATCGAATCAACGGAGCGTTCCGTGAACTGGCAGACCATCCTGGTGGCCATGCTGCCCGAGCACATCCTGCTCGTCGGCATCGTGTTGCTCGTCTTCGCGCCGTCGATGCGCCTCACCGCGCGCTCCTCGCCCGACATCGGATTCATCGCTGTCGCCATCGCGGTCGTCGCCGCGGCAGCTCTGTATGCCAGTGGCTACGCACTCGCGCCGTTCCCCGAGCACTTCTCGGTGACGCCGGCAAGCGCGCTCGCGAAGGCGATCGTGCTCGCACTCGCGTTGCCGGTGTTGCTGATGGCGCGCGCCGACTTTCGCGAAGGGCCCTTCACGCTCCTGGTGCTCTCGTCGCTGTACGGCGTCTGCCTGTTGCTGTCCTACGACAGCTTCCTCACGTTGTTCCTCGGGATCGAGATCATGTCGCTCCCGGTGTACGCGCTGGTGCTGCTCGCTTTCCAGCGCACGGCGAGCATCGAGGCCGCACTCAAGTACCTGGTGCTCGGCGGCACGGCAACGGCGATGCTGCTGATGGGCGCGTCGATGCTGTACGGCGGAACCGGCAGCCTGTCGATCACCGCGTTCAGTCAGGCGCTCGCGTCCGGTGAAGTCCAGCTCACGGCCGGCGTCGTGCTCGTGGTGGTGGCGTTCTTCATCAAGGCAGCGATCGTGCCGTTCCATTCGTGGGCGCCCGATGCTTACGAAGGCGCGAGCGTCCCGGTCACCGCCTACATGTCGACGATCGTCAAGTCGGGCGTGCTGCTCGCCGCGGCGCGCTTGTTCGGCAGTGACGCGCTGCCGCGTCCCGCCGCCGACCTGATTGCAATCCTGCCGCTGGTCTCGATCGTATGGGGCAACCTCGCAGCGATGCGCCAGTCGAGCTTCCGCCGCATGATCGGCTATTCGTCGATCGCGCATGCCGGTTACCTGTTCTACGCATTCCTGGGCGACGGCGACACGCGCTTCCAGGCGGTCCTGTTCTACATGATCGCGTATGGCATCATGAACCTCCTCGCCTTCGCCGCGCTGCCGCGTGGCGGCGACGATGCGTCACGCGACCGCCTCGATAACCTCAAGGGGCTGTTCCAGCGCAAGCCCTATGCGGCGATCGCCATCGCGGTTGCCATGCTCTCGCTCGCCGGGCTGCCGCCGTTCCCCGGCTTTGTCGCGAAGTTCCTCATCTTCCGCAACGTAATGGCAGCCGGCTACACGCTCTACGCGGTGCTCGGGCTGGTCGGCAGCTACGTCGGTATCTACTTCTACCTGCGCGTGATCCAGTACCTGTTCATGGCACCGCGCTCGGCGCCTGCTGGCGAGGTGATTCCGATGCGCAGCGCGCTCTCGGCGAGCTATCTGTGCATGATCGTCGCGATCGTGCTCACTGTTGCGCCGGGCTGGATCATCGGGCGGTTGTAGAAGCGCCCGGCAGTCCGCACCGCCGTGACCTGAAGCGTGGCGGGTTGCGCTAGAGTCGACTCCGCATCGGCACTCGTGACGAGTACCGCGTTGATTCAAAACCACCGCGCGGCGCGCGTGTGATCGTGGCTGTCCCGGGACCGGCGGTGGTCCGAGATCAGGCACCGCCGTGCTCATCGATGAACTCCTCGATGGCCGAAGCGACCCTTCGATGGTTGCCATGTGGCCCGTGGCCCTCGACGTGCCGGTACATGGGATTTCGCACCGTCTGCAGTTCGCAAGTCCTCGCCGATCGGTGTCGCCCGAATGGGCGGTAACGCGATCGCCTTCGGTCGGCGACGTTCGCAATCGTGGTCTTGAACGTGCACAATTCGCCGGCGCTGCACCGGTGAAGATGGCATTGCGACGGGAGGGAACAAGCAGTGGCGAGCTACGTCGAGGAAATCGTCGGCCCGGGCGAGACCGTCACCTACGTGGGCCACGTCAGCTTCTTTGCGATTCTCGGTTCGCTGATCGGTGGATCGGTCCTCATCGTCGCGGGCGCCATTGCCGCCCTCGGCGGCGTCGTCCCGATCGGCGCTGCGGTGGCGATCGTGGGGATCGGCTGGCTCGCGAGCGGCCTCATCCGACGAGCGTCGACTGAGCTTGCCGTCACCAACCGGCGCGTGATCGCGAAGTTCGGTCTGATCCGTCGGAGCACCGTCGAGATCAACCTCTCCAAGATCGAAAGCGTTCGCGTCGAGCAATCGGTGATGGGTCGGTTGCTCGGTTACGGATCGATCATCGTCACCGGCACCGGCTCGACGATGGACCCGATCCCGTTCATCTCGAGACCGATCGAGTTCCGGCAGGCGCTGCAGGCGGCAACCGATCAGGCACCGCGCCAGTGACGAGCAAGCCGCGAACGTCGGTCCCGCACGCGTTGCAGTAACGTCGAGGCAGTCGGTTGCATGGACCGACGCGCAACAACCGGAAGAGTCGAAAGCAGGCGATCGAGTCAGGCGGCCTGGCTCGCGTCGCGCTCGCGCGGTGTCTTGAGGTCGGCCGGCTCCGGGCGTTGCGCCACCAGAGCGTCGGCCACGAGCTCGGCGATGTCCCGCGCGCAGACGCTGCTTTCGCGGCCGACCTGCTTGATTGCATCGTCCATCATCGTCGCGCAGTAGGGGCACGCGGTAGCGACGACTGCGGGCTCCTGCGGCAAGCCCTGCTCGAGGCGCGTGACGTTGATGCGCTTGCCGATCCGCTCTTCCATCCACATGCGTGCACCGCCGGCGCCGCAGCACATCGCCTTCTCGCGGTGTAGCGGGAACTCGAGAGGCTGGTCGCGAATCACGCGCGACAGCACCGCGCGCGGCGCCTCGTACTCGCCGTTGTGGCGCGCGAGATAGCACGGCTCGTGGTAGATGACGCGCTCGAACGCGGGCGCGACGGGCAGTCGGGCCTGCTCGATGAGCTGTGCGATGAGCTGGGTGTGGTGCACGACCTCGTAGTGCCCGCCGAACTCGGGATATTCGTTGCGCAGCGTGTTGTACGCGTGGGGATCGCAGGTCACGATCCGCCTCACGCCAAGGCCGTTCAGCGTCTCGACCAGCGTCTGCGCGAGTTGCTGGAACAGGATCTCGTTGCCGGCACGACGCACGCACTCGCCAGTGGAGCTCTCGCGCTCGCCGAGGATGCCGAACTTCACGCCCGCGCGTTGCAATATCTTCGCGAAGGCCACGGCGATCTTGCGTGCACGCGGATCGAACGACTCGGCCGAGCCGACGTAGAACAGGTAGTCGAGCTTCGCCATCTCCCCGGGTGTGCGCACCAGCGGCACCTCGAGGTCCGCGGCCCAGTCGCCGCGCGTCTGCGCGGGCAGGCCCCAGGGATTGCTCTGGCTCTCGTAGGCGGCGAACACGTTCTTGAGCTCACGCGGGAAGGCGCCTTCCACGAGCACCTGATGCTGGCGCATGCGGAAGAAGCGCGGCAGATGCTCGAGCTCGATCGGACAAGCCTCTTCGCAGTAGCCGCACGTGGTGCACGACCACAACGCGTCCTCGCTGATCGTCGCACCGACGAGCGCAGGGAGGTTCTGCGTTTCGCCGCCGACGATGGCGCTGCGCTGGTCGAACAGCTGTCGCTTGAGCGCGTCGTGGACCCATTTCAACGCGAGCGGCTTGCCGGTCAGGAAGGTCGGGCACGCATCCTTGCAGCGACCGCACTCGGTGCACGTGAACGCGTCCAGCCCCTCCTTCCACGTCAGGTCGGCCGCCGTGCGCACCCCGATCCTCATGTCGTCGCCGTCGCCGTCGCCGTCGTTCATGATCTTGTCGAGATCGAGCGTGGGCACACGATTCGCCGGGCGGCCACGCCGGAAGAACAGCGTCGGCAAGGCGGTGACGATGTGGAAATGCTCACCTGCGGGGAGCAGCACCAGGAACGACAGCACCGTGGTCATCTGGACCCAGTAGAAAGCCTGGTAACCGAGGTCGAGCCGTGCGGGTGGAAGCGACGACAGCGATCGCGCCACGAGATCGCCGATGAAGGCGTACGAGCGCTCGTGCGCGATGCCCGCATCGCTCGCCGATTTCAGTGCGAAGCGGAAGCCGTCGAAGGCGAAATCGGTAACCATGATCGCGGCAATCAGCGACAGGATGAGCAGCGCCTCGCGATTGGGCTCCAGACGGCTTGGCTTCTGCGCCAGGCGACGCCACAGGGCGTATCCGACAGCGACGAGCACCACGAGCTCGATCACGTCCTTGAAACTCGCGAACAATCCGCCGGCGAGTCCCGGGTAGACGAAGGTTTCGTCGTAGCCGATGACAAGCAGTTGCACCTTGCGCACCAGCAGCGTCATGAAGCCGAGGAAGATCGCGGTGTGCATGACGCCGGGCTTCCATTCGCGCGCGACCATGCGTCGCTGCGCGAAGCCGTTCACCACGACGGTGCGCAACCGGCGCCACGGATGGTCCCAGCGCACCTCCGGTTGAAGCGCAACGACGATCGCGAGCTTCTGCCACGCGAGCCCCGCGAAGCCCGCGAAGGCGGCAGTGAGCATCAGCGTGAGTGTCACCGGACCCATGAATTCATCCATTTACCGGACTTCGCGCCAAAGAGCGCACGCGAGCCCGAGACGATTGGATTCACTCGACCGCGCGCCGCGATGTCGCTCGCGACATTCGCGTGCGCGCTCGTTGCCGCTGTCGGGCCGCCGGCGAACGGCCGCCCGAAGCCGGTGGCCCAAATATCATCCGGCCCAAAGTATCGTGCGCGCCCCGTGGTGAATGCATAGGGTGGAAGCCATGCGCAGATGAATATCGGTTCTGGCGCGCGAAA
>DATKLH010000553.1:0-7527 GCA_035542515.1 Casimicrobiaceae bacterium | reverse complement strand
CAACACGACCTACTACGACGCGCCAGCAATCGCGTTGTCAACAAGGTCGTCTACGGCGGATCGACCAACGACAGTTATTCGCACGGCACCGCGCTGAGCGACAGCGGCGTGCAGGGCGTGGTGGCCGACGCGATCAGTTCCGGAAGGCTGCCCAAGAACGGTAATGCGGTTTACTTCGTGCTGACCGCATCGGACGTCAACGAGACCTCGGGCTTCTGCACGCAGTACTGCGGATGGCATACACACGCCACCATCGCCGGCACCGACATCAAGTTCGCCTTCATCGGCAACCCGGATCGCTGCCCCAGCGCGTGCGAGGCGCAAACGATCGGTCCCAACGGCAATGCCGGCGCCGACGGCATGGCGAGCATCATCTCGCACGAGCTCGAGGAAGCGGTCACCGACCCCGATCTCAACGCGTAGTACGACCGGTCGACTGGCTCGCGCAGTCGATACGCGACGCGACGCCGCCCGGGATACCCACCGGGATGGGGGTTCACGACCTCGGTAACGCTGTAATCGTGAGCTTCCGGCAACCGGGTGCGGCGACCGGTGCACCGGTGTTCGTCGTGGATGTGTGGCGTCGCGAAGGCAATGACTGGAAGCTCGCGATCCGCTACGCCGCGAGCAGCGCAACCGACGCAGTGCCCGGCGTCCCGGCCCAGGACGCGGATCTGCCGAAGAGGTACTGAACCGGCCGGCGAAAGTCTCGCGGCCCGGTCAGCGTTATCGCCAACGCGTCCGGGCCGGTCATGATTGCAGGACCGCGAGCGCGCCCTTCGTCGCGCCCGTCAGCTCGTGCCGCCGACGGTAAGCCCCTCGATGCGCATCGTGGGTTGCCCGACACCTACCGGTACGCTCTGCCCGTCCTTGCCGCAGGTTCCCACGCCCGAGTCGAGCTGCATGTCGTTGCCGATCATCGACACACGTGTCAGCGCGTCCGGGCCGTTACCGATGAGCGTAGCGCCCTTCACCGGATACGTGAGCCGGCCATGCTCGATCTTCCACGCCTGGGACAGCGAGAACACGAACTTGCCGCTGGTGATGTCGACCTGTCCGCCGCCCATGTTCGCGGCGTAGATGCCGTCCTGCACCGATTCGATGATTTCACCCGGGTCGCGATTTCCACCGAGCATGATGGTGTTGGTCATGCGCGGCATCGGCAGATGCGCGAACGATTCGCGCCGGCCGTTGCCGGTGATGGTCGCCTTGACCAGTCGCGCATTGAGCTGGTCCTGCATGTATCCGCGCAGGATCCCATCCTCGATGAGCACCGTGCGTCCGGTCGGATTGCCTTCGTCGTCGAGGTTGAGCGAGCCGCGTCGCGCCTGGATGGTGCCGTCGTCGATCACCGTGATGCCCGGTGCAGCAACGCGTTCGCCGATGCGTCCCGAGAACGCGCTCGTCTCCTTGCGATTGAAATCGCCTTCCAGGCCATGCCCGATCGCTTCGTGCAGCAGCACGCCCGGCCAGCCCGGGCCCAGCACCACGGTCATGACGCCGGCAGGCGCATCGCGCGCGGCCAGATTGAGGATCGCTTCATCGACCGCCCGCTTGGCGTATTCGTCGAGCAGAGCGTCGTCGAAATGCCCGTAGTCGAAGCGTCCCCCACCGCCCGCATAGCCCTGCTCGCGGCGGCCATTCTCCTCGGCGATGACGGTGATCGACACGCGCACCAGCGGGCGCACGTCGGCGACGATCAATCCATCGCTGCGCGCAATGAGGACGGTGTCGTGCTCGCCGGTGAGCGAGGCCATCACCTGGATCACGCGCGGGTCGCGGCCGCGTGCTTTTGCCTCGAGGCGTTCGAGCAACGCCACCTTGGCACGCTCGTCGAGACTGCCCACCGGGTCGCGTACCGGATAGAGCGTTCGCGCAGTGCCGTGCGTGCCGATGGGCGTAGAGGTCGACTGGCCCTGACGACCGATGGCGCGCACCGCGCGCGCCGCTTCGCGCAACGCCGGCAGCGAGATGTCGTCGGAATAGGCGAAGGCCTGCTTCTCCCCGGACACGGCGCGCACGCCCACGCCACGGTCGATATTGAACGCACCCGACTTGACGATGCCCTCCTCGAGGCTCCAGCTCTCGAAGCGCGAGTGCTGGAAATAGAGGTCGGCGAAGTCCACGTCGTAGGCATGAATGTCGCCCAGCACGATCGAAAGGGCGTTGTGGTCGAGCCCCGCGGGCTTGAGCAGGAGGCTCTCGGCGTGACCGAGAAGGGAATGGGAAACGGTCGGGATATCGTTCACTTTGGGCGGCCCTTTCGCGGGCCACGCCGGCTGGCGCAGTCCGGGCAAGAAACTAGTCTACCGGTAATGGTCGGGGCGACCGATGCCCCATTCAACCGCGGGACCCCTCAGGACTCGGGCCGGGGCATCGACGGCGGGCTGTCGCCGCGGTCGCGGTTCATGGCACTCGACTGTCCGAGATACGTCGCAGCGACCTTGCTGTCGGCGGCGAGCTCGCTGCTGGGGCCTTCGAGGCGCAGCTCGCCGGTTTCGAGAACGTAGCCGTAGTCGGCCACCTGCAGCGCCGCGCGCGCGTTCTGCTCCACGAGCAGGATCGACACCCCGGAAGCGCGCAGCGTTGCGATGATTTCGAAGATCTGGCGCACGATCAGCGGTGCCAGCCCCAGCGAGGGCTCGTCGAGCATCAACAGGCGCGGTCGCGACATCAAGGCACGGCCCAGCGCGAGCATCTGGCGCTCGCCGCCGGACAGCGTACCGGCGAGTTGATGGCGGCGGTCGGCGAGGCGCGGAAAGCGCCCGTAAACATCCTCGAGCGTCTGCACAGTATTTCCGCTGCGCCGGACCGCAAAGCCGCCCAGCAGGAGATTGTCGGCGACCGACATCGCCGCGAACAGCTCGCGCTTCTCCGGCACGAGCACCACGCCGCGAGCCACGCGTTGCTCGACCGAAAGCGCGGCGAGATCTTCACCACCAAAACGTACGCAACCGCGCGCCGGCATGAGTCCCATGATCGCTGCGAGAAGCGTCGTCTTGCCTGCGCCGTTGGGGCCGATGACCGTGACGATGCGTCCCTGCTGTACGGCGATGCTCACGTTGTGAACGGCCTCGACCTTCCCGTATGCAACGCCCAAGTCGCGCACCTCGAGCAGCACATCGCTCATGATCGGTCATCGCGCGGGCTGCGCGCGAGCGTCGAGGTCACCTTGGCGGCAGAAGTGCGAATCGTCGCATCGCAAGGCCGCGTCATGCGACGCCACCGAGGTAGGCTTCCAGCACTTCGGGATTGCGCTGGACGTCCGCCGGCATACCTTCGGCGAGCTTGACGCCGAAGTCCATGACGACCAGGCGATCGGTCAGCCCCATCACGAACTCCATGTCGTGCTCGACCAGCAGGATCGTGATGCCTTCCTCGCGCAGACTGCGCAGCAGTCGCGCGAGCTCCTGCTTTTCGAAGTAGCGCAAACCGGCTGCGGGCTCGTCGAGCAGCAACAGCGCCGGATCCGCGGCGAGCGCGCGGGCGATCTCGACGATGCGCTGCTGTCCGAGCGCGAGGCTCCCCGCGGCGTCGAACAGCTGCGACCGAAGGCCCAGGCGCGCGACCTGGCGCGCCGCTTCGGCGCGCGTGCTCGCCTCCTCCGCGCGATCCAATCGCAACGACGCGCTGGCAACGCCCGTCACGCCGCGCACGTAGGCGCCGAGCGCCACGTTGTCGAGCACGCTCATTTGCGGAATCAGGCGCACATGCTGGAACGTGCGCGCGATGCCGAGTCGCGCAATGCGGTACGGGGCGCGGCCCGCGATCGACGTGCCGCGGAACAGGATGTCGCCCGAGGTGAGCGGCAAGGCTCCGCTGATCAACGCGAAGGTCGTGCTCTTGCCAGCGCCATTGGGACCGATCAGGCCGAGGATCTCGTGCGGGCGAATGTCGAAGCTCAGATCGTTGACCGCGACCAGGCCGCCGAAGGCCTTGCGTGCCTTGCGCACTTCGAGCAGCGGGCCGCTCCATTGCGGTTTGGGCCGCGAGGGCAACGGTTGCGCATCGGGGATCGGTCGTCGCGGCGGTGGCGGAAACAACCGCGCGATCCATGGCCACAAGCCGTCGCGCGCGAATTGCAGCAGCAGCACCATCAGCACGCCGAACGCCACCATCTCGAAGTTGCCGGTCCGACCGAGGATGCGGGGCAGCAGATCCTGCAGGTATTGCTTGGCGAGCGTGATGACACTCGCGCCCACCACCGCTCCCCACACGCTTCCTGCACCGCCGACCACGGCCATGAACAGATACTCGATGCCCTGATTGATGCCGAACGGGGTCGGATTGACGAAGCGCTGCAGATGCGCGTAAAGCCAGCCGGATATGCAGGCGAGCAGTGCCGCGTAGATGAACACGACGATCTTCAAGCGCGCGCCGTTCACGCCGAACGCTTCGGCCATTTCGAGGCCGCCCTTGAGCGCGCGGAGCGCCCGTCCGGGTCGCGAATCGAGCAGGTTGTCCGCCGCCCACAATGCCGCGAGCACGATGGCCCAGATCAGCACGAAGAAATAGCGCTCGTTCTTGAGGTCGAAGCCGGGCAGTTCGAGCGCGGGAATGCCGGTGATGCCCGTGTAGCCGCCCAGCACTTCGAATCCGCCGAAAAGGAAGTAGAGGCTGATGCCCCATGCGATCGTGGCAAGCGGCAGATAGTGGCCCTTCATCCGCAAGGTGATGAAACCGAGCGCGAGCGCGACCGCCGCGGTAAGCAACAGACCGAGCGGAAGCGCAAGCCATGGCGTGAGATGCCACTGCGTGGTGGCGATCGCACTGGTGTATGCCCCAAGGCCGACGAATGCGGCTTGTCCGAACGATGTCTGGCCCGCCACGCCGGTGAGGAGCACGAGCCCGAGGGTCACGATGCTGTAGAGGCCGATGTAGTTGCCCAGCGTGACCCAGAACTGGGGCGCTGCGACCGGAATCGCGCAGATCGCGATCACGAACGCGATGACGGCGATCCGCGGCCACGAGGTGCGCAGCGCGTTCACGCGGCGATCCGCGCGCAAACATCGGCGCAACGCATCACTCGTCCTCCTCGTGATGGTGCGTAGCGAGGCTGCGCCACAGCAGCACGGGGATGATCAGCGTGAACACGATCACTTCCTTGAACGCGCTCGCCCAGAACGACGAGAAGGCCTCGAGCAGCCCCACGAGCAATGCGCCCCCGGCAGCAAGCGGATAGCTCACCAGGCCTCCGATGATCGCCCCGACGAATCCCTTGAGGCTCACCATGAAGCCCGAGTCGTAGTAGACCGTCGTGATCGGGCCGATCAGCACGCCCGAGAACGCGCACAGCAGCGCTGCAAGCGTGAACGTGAGGGTGCCGGCGAAGTTCGGCGACACCGCGCACAATCGCGCGCCGATGCGGTTGACGGCGGTTGCCCGCAGCGCCTTGCCATACAAGGAACGACCGAAGAACACGTACAGCGCGACGATCAGGAGGATGCTGGAAGCCACCACCATCAGGCTCTGCAGGCTCACGGTCACGCCGCCGAGTTGAATGGACCCGCTGGCGAACGCCGGTGTGCGCGATCCCTCCGCACCGAAATACCACAGCCCGAGACCGGTCAACGCGAAATGCACCGCCACCGACACGATGAGCAACACCAGCACGCTCGCCTGCGCGAGTGGCTGATAGGCGATGCGATAGAGCAACGGCCCCATCGCGGTGACCACCCCGAGCGTCAGCACGACCTGGATCGCGAGGGGCAGATTGAGCGGAGCAGCCCACCACACCAGCGCAACCAGCGCGAGGGGAACGCCGGTCCACAGCAACAGACGCAGTGGCAGTCGCTTCGCCTCACCGTGTCGAAGCGCGTGCACCACTTCGATGGCCCCGGCGATGAGCGCCATCGCGATCAGCAGGCGCAGCGAGCCGGGCGGCTTGCCGAGCTGCAACCCGGCGAGCGTCAGCGTTCCATACGCGACGAATTCCCCCGACGGCACCCAGATGATCCGCGTGACGGCGAACACGAGGACCAGAGCGAGCGCGAGCAATGCGTAGATCGCGCCGTTGGTGATCCCGTCCTGGACCAGCAGGGCGGCGATGGATGCGTCCATCGGCTACGCCGGCGATGGCAGATAGGTGATGGGCGATGGGCCGCGAGCGCAGCGCTCGCGAAAAGAGCCACCGATCGCCTGCGCATCGCTGGACCCGATTGGCCGACATCCCGCCACCGCAGCGCCTATCGCCTTTCGCCTATCGCCCAACTAGTGCGCAAAGCGCGCTACTTCACCAGCACCCACTTCCCGTTCTCGATCTTCACCATCACGCGGGCGCGATTGTCGAGTCCGTTGTGGTCCTGCGGAGTCATCACGAAGACGCCGTGGCTCGCAACCACGCTTTCGGTCTCCAGCGCATCGCGCAGCGCCGCGCGGAATTCGCGCGTGCCCGGCTTGCCCTTCTTGAGCGCCGCGGGAACCGCCTTGGCGAGCAGCATATACGCATCGTAGGCATGTCCACCGAAAGTCGAGCGCGAATCCTTGCCGTATTTCGCTTCGTACCTGGTGATGTACTCGCCGGCCGCCTTCTTGATCGGATTGCTGTCGGGCAGCTGCTCGTACACGAGCATCGGTCCGATCGGCAGCAGCGTGCCGTTGCCATCCTTGCCGACCACGCGCAGGAAGTCCGGATTGGCGACCCCGTGCGTTTGATAGATGCGGCCCTTGTAGTTGCGTGCCACGAGCTCTTTCTGCGGCGTCGCACCCGGCGTTCCGGAGGCGCCGATCAGCACGGCATCGGGATTGGCGGCCACGAGCTTCAGCACCTGTCCGGTTACCGAAGCATCGTTGCGGTTGTACTTCTCGTCGGCGATCACCTTGATGCCGGCCGTCTGCGCCGAGCGCTTGATCTCGCCGAGCCAGCTTTCGCCGTAGGCGTCGTTGAAGCCGATATAGCCGATCGTCTTCACGCCGTTCGCCTTCATGTTCACGGCGATCGCATCGGCCATCAGCGAATCGCTTTGCGGCGTCTTGAAGACCCACTTGGTCTTCGGGTTGGCCGGGTCGACAATGCGCGCCGAGGCTGCCATCGAGATCATCGGCGTCTCGGCGTCGGCGACGATGTCGACCATCGCGAGCGAGTTCGGCGTGATGGTCGAGCCTAGGATCACGTCGACCTTGTTCTCGGCCAGCAGCTTGCGCGTATTGGTGACCGCGCGCGTGGTGTCCGACGCATCGTCGAGGACGAACCAGTTGATCTTCTCGCCGCCCAGCGTGGCCGGCAGGATCTCGATGGTGTTCTTCTCCGGAATGCCGAGCGAGGCGGCAGGTCCGGTCGCGGACAGCGTCACGCCGATGTTGATGTCGGCCGATGCCGCGCTAGACAGCGCGAACACTCCGACCATTACGAGCGCGCGCGCAAGCGGCGTACGTTTCATGCTCTCCTCCGAGGGTGGCTTGGTGTGGCCGCCTGCAGTCGGTGTGCCGCGGCGGTCTTGAACAAACGCGCAATTATACCGTTGCGGCCCGCGCCGACTCGAAGCCTTCGAGGGTCGTTATGGCACCGCGCACATGGCCACGGGCGGC
>DATKLH010000552.1:0-7937 GCA_035542515.1 Casimicrobiaceae bacterium | reverse complement strand
CCCGCTTACATTCCGGGGAACCGGATTCGCATCTACGGCGGCCATGCAGTGCTCGAGGAGGCAATGCGACGTCAAAACGCCGCGCCATCGTTTCCGGCGGATTTCTCGGTGATGGGCGCGACCATCGAGTTCGTGCCTCTGCAGCCGCAGCGCCGTTATGAAATCGCGGGACTCGAAGTCAGTCTCACTCTCCAGCACCACGCCGGCGACTCCTACGGCTATCGCTTCAGCGCCGGAGGCAAGACGGTGGTCTACTCGACCGACTCCGAGCACAAGCTCGCGGACCTGTCCGAAACGCAGCCGTTCGTGGATCTCTTTCGCGAGGCCGACCTCGTGATCTTCGATGGCATGTATTCGCTCACCGACAGCATCTCGGTCAAAGCCGACTGGGGCCATTCGAGCAACATCGTCGGTGTCGAGCTGTGCCAGATGGCCGGTGCCCGTCACCTCGTGCTGTTCCATCACGAACCGGCGAACGACGACGCGGCGATCGAACGCATCCTGGCGGAGACGCGTCGCTTCGAGGAACTGTCGCGCACCGGCGCTCCGCTGCGCGTGTCGGCCGCGTACGACGGACTGGAAATCACGTTGTGACCGGTACGCCGGCCGAGCCGCGGATCACGCCCGCCTACGGCCGCATTTCCGCGCTCGGCGTGGCGTTGCTCGTGCTCATGACGGCGTTCCCGTGGTTTGTGCCGCAGTGGAACGCGCGCTTGCAAGCCGCATGGTTCGACACTTGCCAGCGGCTGCACCCGCGTCGCATCGAGTCGCTGCCGGTCACCGTGGTCGCGATCGACGAAGCGAGCCTGCGCCGCTTCGGGCAGTGGCCGTGGCCGAGAACGGTATTGGCCGCTCTCGTTGCCGCGATCCAGCACAACGATCCCGCGGCGATCGGCCTCGACATCCTGATGCCGGAGCCGGATCGCCTGTCGCCCGAGCGCGCACTCGCTGGCGAATGGCAAAAAGATCCGCTGCTGACGAGTCGCATCGCCGCGCTGCCGTCGAACGATCACGAGCTCGCCCGCGCGCTCGCCAGTGCACATGCCGTGCTGCCGCTTGCGGGAATACCCGAGCGCACCGACCGCGAACCGCTCGCACCGCCGTTCGTCGTGATCGATCGAAGCCGGCGTGGCGATTCGGTGGCGACACGCGTGCCGAGCTATCCAGGCGCGCTGACCAACATCGAGGAGCTCGACGCGGCGGCGGCGGGACACGGGGTGATTTCCGCGGGCGCCGCCGATCAGGTGATCCGCCGCACACCGCTGGTGGTGCGCATCGGCGATCGCTTCGCGCCATCGCTGTCGCTCGAGCTTCTCCGCGTAGCGCTGGGTGCGCCCGACGTTCGGCTGGTTGCCGACGGAGCATCGGTGGACACCGTGGCGGTGGGTGCAATGGTGATTCCCACCGAACCCGACGGCGCCATCCGCATCTACTACTCGCCGCGCGACGGACGGCGCCTCGTGTCGGCGGTCGACGTGCTCGACGGCAAGGCGGACACGCTGATACTGCAGCGGAAGCTCGTGCTCATCGGCGCCAGCGCGCTCGCGATCGGTGATTACCAGAACACGCCACTGGGCGTGTCCATGCCCGGCAGCGAGATCCATGCGCAGCTGCTCGAAAATCTTTTCGATCAGAGTGCGCTTGCGCGACCGAGGTACGCCTCGGTCGTCGAGTCGATCGCCTTCGTGACGCTCGGACTGCTGGTGATAGCGGTCACGCCGCGCTGGAAGCCATTCCATGCGGGATCGATCGCGCTGGCTAGCATCGCGCTACCGCTGGTCGCGGGCGTCGGCGCATTCGTGCTCGCTCGACTGGTGTTCGATGCCGCCAGCGTTTCGCTCGGGCTCGTCATCCTGTTCGGGGTGCTCATCACCATGACGCTGAGCGACGCCAGACGCGTGCGCAGCGCCCTGCAGCGCATCGTGCACAAGCAGCGCGAGGAGGCCGCGTACATCGCGGGCGAGCTCGGTGCGGCCCAACGCATCCAGGTGGGATACCTGCCGCGCGCCGATGCTTTGCGCGACGACCCACGCATCGAGGTTGCCGCGGCGATGATCCCGGCGCGCGACGTCGGTGGCGACCTGTACGACTTCTTCCGCCTCGACGCGGATCGCGTCTTTTTCCTGATCGGAGACGTCTCGGGAAAGGGCCTGTCGGCAAGCATGTTCATGGCTGTCAGCAAGGCGCTGTACAAGAGCGCGACGCTGCGCAACCCGACGGCGGACGTCGGCGAGCTGATGCGATCCGCCAACGAGGAGGTTTCGCGCGATAACGCGCAGATGCTGTTCGTCGCTGCCTGCGCCGCCGTGCTCGACCTGCGTTCGGGCGCGCTCACCTATTGCAACGCCGGGCACGAAAACCCCTGCGTGCTGTCGTCGGACCAGCCGGATGCGACGCGACTTGTCGATGGTGCAGGACCGCCGCTGTGCACCGTCGACCGTTTCCCCTATCGCGGCGCAACGCACGTTCTGTGCGCGGGCGAGGTGGTGTGTCTCGTGACCGACGGTGTCGCCGAAGCGCAGGACCGGCATGGCGCGCGATTCGGCGGCGTTGGGCTCGACGCGGCGATCGACCGCTGGCGCACGACGGAAGCGACAGCGCGCTCGCTGGTCGATAGGATCTGTGAGGACGTGCGAGGATTTTCGGCGGGCACAGAGCCGGCCGACGACGTTACCGTGCTCGCCGTGCGGTGGAGGGGACCGGCCGCGACAGCGTGAGTCGCACCGGATCCGCAGTCAGCGCACTTCGATCACCACGCGCCGATTGCGCGGCTCCGCGACGCCGTCGCCGGTCGGCACCGCGAGCTCGCGTTTTCCGCGCGAGATCGCATGCACGTCTTCGGCCGCGATGCCAAGGCGAATCAGAATGGCGCGAACCGCGTCGGCGCGCTGCTGGCCCAGCGCATCGTTGAATTGATCGGTGCCGACGGTGTCGGTGTGACCGATGACCACCACGTCGGGGACCGGACGCTTGGCGATCTCGGCGAGGATCTGCTCGAGCAACCGCTTCGACTCCTCGGTGAACGTGTCGGTGCCGAGCTCGAAATAGAGCGTGAAGGTCGACGGCCGGCTCGGCTGCGCAGCCAGCGCGTCACCGAACTGCTCGTCGACTTTTTGCCGGGACGAGGCAAAGGCGCGCGGACCCAGCGGCGTCGAGCTCGCTGCGGCATACGGCTGGTCGAGCACGATCTCCTTGTCACCCTGTCGCACGCTCACCGCCGAGGCGTGTCCGTCTTTTTGCGGCAGCAGGACCACCGTGCCGCTCGCGCACGCGCCGAGCATCGCGCACAGCGCGATCGCGCCAAGCCCGCGGCCGAGCCGACTCGCCCGTTCACTCATCGGTGCTCACGACGAATTCGGTGCCGCGTACACCCAGCACCGCGTGCGGCGTGCGCACGGTCATCGCGTCCGGCGACTGCTTCGCGATCCGCCCGGAAATGACAGCCAGCGTTCCCTTGTTCAGTGCAGCGTCGAAACGTCCCTGATGGGTCGTCGGATCGAACGCGTAACGTTCGAGCGACAGCACGCTGTTGGGACCTGCCGATAGCAGCGAGTCGTCGCTCATCGTGATGCCGACCGAGCCGTCGGGCCCGGTCCGCACGATGTCCGACAGATCGAGGCGCGCGCCGACCGGCGCTGGCAGAATCGCGCCCTGGCGTTCGATCTCGACGCGACCCTTCGAAACCTTGATCTGCCCGATCTCGGCTGCATTCGCAGCGATGGCGATCGCGAACAGGCACGACACCGCGAGGCTCCGCCGAAGCATCGGCGAGCGCTTGAGGCTACGCACGTTGACACCCCCTGAAGTCGAGTTGCGCGGCAATCACCGTCCGCCGCGCGGCTGCCATGATCCACGTTTCCGGCCGGAACGGCCAGATCCGTGTCGCACCCGTGCAGCGCTGGCCGCGCGAGCCGCGCCGAATGCCCGCGGCATCGCCGCGTTCAGGCCGACGGCTCGAGCGCCCGCCGGGTGGCTTCGTCGTCGGCCATCGGACGCACCTCGACGCAGCCGATCGACGCCCCCGGTATCCGCGCGGCGATCGCGACCGCCTCGTCGCGGTTTGCCGCGTCGATGATGTAGAAGCCGCCGAGCTGCTCCTTGGTCTCCGCGTAGGGACCGTCGATCGTCGATATCTTCCCGTCACGCACGCGCACCGTCGTCGCGGTCGCCGGCGGCAGGAGACGATTGCATGCGACGAGCTGCCCGCTGTCACGGATCGCCGCGGTGAATTGCGCGTAGTCGGCGAAATGCCGCGTCGCATCCGCCGGCGGCATCTGCTCCATCACCTTCTCGGCGCAGATAAGGCACAGGAATTTCATGATGCGGCCTGGCAGCGAGTGGTCGAATCGATCATGCGTGCTGCTCGGGCGCGCAGTTGGCTGAATCGAACATCTGGCGGATCTCGCATTCGCCGTCGTACGAAGGGCCCAGCACCTCGGCGTGGATCTGCATGAACTGACGCCCCAGCGCGATCGCTTCCTCGCGCGACGCGGCCTCGACGATCGCGTAGCCGCCGACCAGCTCCTTGGTCTCGGTGAAGGGGCCGTCGGTGACGCTCACTCTTCCGCCCGACGCGCGAACCCGCGCGCCCTTCGAGCTCGGTAGCAGGCCACCGGTTTCGAGCAGCGCGCCGGCCTTCCGGAGCTTCTCGCTCAGCGCCTCGATCGCCTGGATCAGCTCCGGCTTGGGGGGCACGCCAGCTTCATAGTCGCGGCCGGCCTTGACCATCATCATGAATCGCATTGCATATCTCCTGAGTTGTCCGGTTGGCGAGGCGTATCACGCACCGATCGTGGCGTGGACATCCCCTAGTCGATCCGTCGCGGCCTGAAATCGACATTGACGGCAACTTTTTTTTCGCCGTCGTCGCAATCGAGACAGCGGCCGAGTCGCTCAACGGGCCCACCGGCCATTGCAACTGCCTGTCACGTTGCGTTCAGGGGGTGCCGCTCGCCTGGCCGCCTGCCACGCGCATCGGGATGTCGCCAGTGCCATGCCGCCGCGAATCGAGGAACTCGGCAAGGATCGATGCGGTGTGCGACCGCTTCGGGCTGTCCGCGATCGCCTGCGGAGTTCCGTGCGTGACGATACGGCCGCCACCGGCACCGCCTTCGGGGCCCAGGTCGATCACCCAATCGGCGTCCGCGATCACATCGAGGTTGTGCTCGATGACCACCACGGTGTTGCCGGCCTGCACCAGGCGATGCAATACGCGGATCAGCTTCTCGACGTCGGCCATGTGCAATCCAACCGTCGGTTCGTCGAGCACGTACAGCGTGCGTCCCTGCGACGACGATCGTGCGCGATCGCGCGGCTGCGCGGCGTCGACGCGGACCTTCGCCAGTTCGGTCACCAGCTTGATGCGCTGCGCTTCTCCGCCCGAGAGCGTCGGGCTCTGCTGGCCGAGCGTGAGATAGCCGAGACCGACGTCCTGGAGCAGACGCAGCGCATGATGGATGCTGCGATGCGCGCTGAAGAACTCGACCGCTTCGTCGACGTTCATCGCGAGCACTTCGCCGATGCTTCGCTCCTTCCAGCGCACGGCGAGCGTCTCGTCGTTGAAGCGTGCGCCGTTGCATGCTTCGCAGGCGACCTTCACGTCCGGCAGGAAGCTCATCTCGATCGTCTTGACCCCCTGCCCTTCGCATTCCGGGCAACGTCCGCCGGGCGAATTGAACGAGAATCGGCTCGCCGTGTAGCCACGCATGCGCGCCTCGGTCGTTTCGGCGAACAGCCGCCGGATCGCATCCCAGAACCCGACATAGGTCGCCGGGCAGGAACGCGGCGTCTTGCCGATCGGTGCCTGGTCGACCTCCAGCACGCGATCGATTTCCTCCCATCCGGAAAGCGCCTTGCATCCGATCAGAGCGATCGGCTTGCGGCGACGCCGTCCGCCAACCAGCTCGCACAGGTTGCTGTAGAGGATGTCGCGCGCGAGCGTGCTCTTGCCGCTGCCCGAGACACCAGTGACCGCGACGAGGCGCCCAAGCGGTACGCGCGCGGTGACGTTGCGCAGGTTGTGCAGTGTCGCACCTGCAACGACGATTGCCGGCGAACGTTCGGTCGTAGGACGCGGCTCGACGAGCGGATGCGCCAGCGGATGCGCGAGGAAGCGACCGGTCACCGAGGCAGGTAGCCGCATCAGGTCCTCCGCGGTGCCCTGTGCGACAACCGTCCCGCCGCGGCTTCCCGCGCCAGGTCCGAGGTCGATGACGTGCGCCGCGTGCCGGATCGTATCCTCGTCGTGCTCGACCACGACCAGCGTGTTGCCCTTCGCTTGCAGCTTCCCCAGCGTATCGAGCAGCACACGGTTGTCGCGCGGATGCAATCCGATGGTCGGCTCGTCGAGGATGTAGCACACGCCGCGCAGGTTCGAGCCCAGTTGCGCGGCCAGTCGGATGCGCTGCGCCTCGCCGCCGGAAAGCGTGGGTGCCGACCGGTCGAGCGCGAGATAGCCCAGTCCGACATCGACCAGGAATCCGAGGCGCGCGGCCAGCTCGCTGACGATGTCGCGTGCGATCGCCGCATCGCGACCGGAAAGATCGAGCGCATCGAACAACGCGCGCGCATCCCCGGCCGGCAGCGCCGTGACATCGGCAATGGAACGTCCGTGGAAGCGCACGGCAAGCGCGTCGCGGTTCAGCCGCTTGCCGCCACAGGTCGTACAAGCGCGCGCGTCGCCCTCGTACCATTCGTTCCACCACACTTCGTCACCGGTCTGCTCCTCGTCGAAACCGCTGAGCTTGAGACCGGTGCCGAAGCAATCGGGACACCAGCCGTGCTTCGAATTGAACGAGAACAACCGCGGATCGGGCGCCGGGAAGCTTCGGCTGCACACCGGGCACGCCCGCCGGGTGGAATAGACCTCGGTCGTTGCCTGCTCCGCGGTGTCGCGTCGGCGCGCGGCGGACTTGCTCGGCGCTTGCGTCAGAACGACGTGCACGACACCCTTGCCGTGCTCCAGCGCTTGGGCAAGCGACTCGCGCAATACCGCTTCGTTGGCCGGCGCTGGAACGAGCTCCGCGACAGGCAGCTCGACGGTGTGCTCCTTGAAGCGATCCAGTCGCGGCCACTTCGCGGTGGGCAGCATGGCGCCGTCCACGCGCAGGTGCGCGACGCCGCGACGTGCGGCCCACTTCGCGAGGTCGGTGTAGTAACCCTTGCGTGATACGACCAGCGGCGCGAGCACCAGAATGCGCCGATCGCGATGACGCGACATCAGCGATGCAACGATGCTGTCGGCGCTTTGCGGGGCGATCGGCACGTCATGGTCGGGACAATGCTGCGTGCCGAGCTTGACGTAGAGCAGCCGCAGGAAGTGGTAGATCTCGGTGAGCGTCGCGACGGTGCTCTTGCGTCCGCCGCGACTGGTGCGCTGCTCGATCGCGACCGTCGGTGGAATGCCGAAGATCGCGTCCACGGCCGGTCGTGCTGCGGGTTGGACGAATTGCCGCGCGTAAGCGTTGAGCGACTCCAGGTAACGGCGCTGCCCTTCCGCGAACAGGATGTCGAATGCCAGCGTGCTCTTGCCGCTGCCCGACACGCCGGTGACCACCGTGAAGCGATCGCGCGGAATCTCGACGTCGACGTTCTTGAGGTTGTGCTCGCGCGCGTTGCGGATCGTAATGGCGTTGCTGCGGCGCATGACTGCTTGCGGGGCCGCTTCGCGAACGACGTGCGCGCGGCGATCTGAAATTGCCTCCCGATAGTTGCGCAGCGCAACGCCTGTGTAGGAGCCGGCGCACCCGAGCAATTGGCCAACCGGACCGGCGAAGACGACTTCGCCGCCCGCGTCGCCGCCCTCGGGTCCGAGATCGATCACCCAGTCCGCTGCGTCGATCACATCGAGGTTGTGTTCGATCACCACGAGCGAGTGCCCGGCGCCGATGAGCTCGCGAAACGCGCGCAGCAACTTGGCGACATCGTCGAAGTGCAAT
>DATKLH010000551.1:0-13289 GCA_035542515.1 Casimicrobiaceae bacterium | reverse complement strand
GAATTCGGCCAACTGGGCGGCACGCAACTGCCGACGCGACGCGCCCAGCGTGCGAAGAACGGCGGCATCGAGCTTGCGTTCATCCTGCGTGGACGCAATGGCCGCCTGCAGCACGAGCAGGCCACCGGCGAGCGTGAACAGGAATACGAACTCGATCGCTCGCGCGACGCGCTCCATCATCGTCTGGATCTGGTGCAGAATCTCGCCGACGTCGATCGCCAGGACATTGGGATAGCGTTGCAACAACGCCGACAGCCAGCCGCTTTGGGCAGGAGGGGCGCGAAATGCCGAGATGTACGTGGTGGGCATGCCGTCGAGCGCGCCCGGCGGGAACAACGCGAAGAAGTTCACGCGGAAGCTGTCCCAGTCGACCTTGCGCAGGCTCGTGATCTGCGCGGTGATGCGACTGCCCGCGATGTCGAAGGTCAACGCGTCGCCGAGCTTCACGCCGAGCGTGTCCGCGATGCGGTCTTCCAGCGACATGCCAGGCGATGTTCCGCGTGCGGACGCGTCCCAGAAGCGGCCCGCCGTGATGCGATTGCCGTTGGCGAGCGTGTCGGCCCATGAGAGATTGAACTCGCGCTCGGCGAGCCGTCGCGCGCGCACTTCGGTGTAACGCGACGTATCGAGCGGCTTGCCGTTCACCTCCACCAGCCGTCCGCGCACCATCGGGCGAAACTCCGGCGCGACGCCGATCGCCGAGCGCAGCAACGACCTGCTGTCGTCGACTTGATCGGGCAGCACGTTGATGAGGAAGTAATTGGGCGCATCCGCGGGAAGGCTCGCACGCCAGTCGCGCATCAGATCGCCGCGCACCACGGTGAGCAGCAGCAGCGCCATGATGCCCATCGACAGCGCGCCGATCTGCAGGCTCGACGCGAGCGCGCGTCGACGCAGATTGGCAAGTCCGAATCGCCATGACACGCCACGCTGCGGCAGGCGCTTGAGCGCCGCGAGCAATCCCCATGCGATCAGCGCTGAGGCTGCGAGGAGTCCCGCGATGCCACCGATCATGATCGCAGCCGCCTCCGCTTCGCGCGCCTGCCATCCGATCAGCAACGCCACAGTTACCGCGCCGCACGCGTAGGCGACAACACCTCCGGCGCGCGGCCGCGGAAGATCGCGACGCAGCACACGCAACGGCTCGACCTTCGCGAGGGCGATGAGCGGGGGCAACGCGAATCCGAACAACAGCAGGATTCCGGTAGCCAATGCACCGACCGCCGGAGCCGCAGCGGACGGCGGAAGATCGCTCGCGAACACGCTCGCCAGCAGCGCCACCAACGCCTGTTGGCAGATCCACGCCACGACCAGGCCAAGCGCGCTCGCCACGATGCCGAGCGTCGCGAACTGCAGGACGAACAATGCGAGCGTCTGCGACATCGGCGCACCGAAGCAGCGCAACATGGCCGCCGCGTCGAGGTGACGCCGCAGATAGCGCGACGCTGCAAGCGCGACGGCAACCGCCGCAAGCAGAACCGCCACCAGCGACGTCAGGCCAAGATACTTGTCCGCACGCTCGAGCGTTTGTCGCACTTCCGGTCGCAAGTCGCGCACGGTGTCGACACGCTGTCCTGCGGCAAGCTGAGTGGACAGCCATCGCGAGTAGCCGTCGATCGACGTTCCGCGCGGAGCGGCGACGAGCAGTCGCCACGTTGCCCGGTTGCCGGGCTGCAAGAGATTGGTCGCCGGCAGGTCGTCCTTGTTCAACAGCAGGCGCGAAGCCGGCGCCAGCGTGAGACCGGCGATCTCGGGTTCCTGCTGGATGAGCGCGGTCACGGTCAGCGTCGCCTCGCCGACGGCAAGCTTGCTTCCGATGCGTGCACCCAATCGATCGGCCAGTCGTGCGTCGATCCACGTTTGACCGCGCCCAGGAATGCCGCTCGCCGGGCGGCCATCGGGCGATGCCGGATCGACGAGCATGATCGCGCCACGCAGCGGATAGCCTTGCGCAATCGCCTTCACGTCGCTCAGCACAGCATTGGTCGATGCCGGATCGGCGAGCTGCACCATGCTGTTGAAGCGGATCACCGGCGTGACCTGCAGCTTGCGTGCACGCGCCTCGTCTTCGTAGCGCGCGGGCAACGGGCGATCGCCGGAGATCATGAGATCGCCGCCCAGCAGCAGGTTGGCCTGCTCCGCGAGCGCACCCTTGACGCGATCGGCGAACATCCCGACCGTGCCGACGCTGGCGACTGCGAGAACGAGTGCAGCCACGAGCACGCGCAGTTCGCCCGCACGTCCGTCGCGCGCGAGCAGGCGCAGCGCAAGCCGCAGCGTGTTCATCCGGATCGGCCGGCGGAGACGAGCGTATCGCCGACCAGACGTCCGTTTGCGAGCGACAGTTGCCGTTGACAGCGGCCGGCGAGTGCCACCTCGTGGGTCACGAGGACGAGCGTGGTGCCGCGCTCGCGATTGAGACGGAACATGAGCTCGGCGACTTCGACGCCGGTCGCGCCGTCGAGGTTACCGGTCGGTTCATCGGCCATCAGCAGCTTCGGCTCGCCGGCGAAGGCGCGCGCGATGGCAACGCGCTGTTGCTCGCCGCCGGACAGCTGTCGCGGATAGTGCGTGGTTCGTCGATCGAGCCCGACATGACGCAGCCACGTACGCGCGCGATCCATCGCATCCGGCGCACCCGCGAGCTCGAGCGGCAGCATGACGTTTTCGAGCGCCGTCAGCGCCGGCAGCAGCTGGAACGACTGGAAGACGAACCCGAGCAGGCGCTGGCGCAGCGCCGCGCGCGCATCCTCGTCGAGCGAAGAAAGGGCCGTGCCGTCGATGAGCACGTCGCCCGACGACGGCCGGTCCAGGCCTGCCAGCAGCCCGAGCAGCGTGGTCTTGCCCGAGCCCGAGGCGCCGACCACTGCAACCGAGGCGCCGGGCTCGATGTCGAAGCTGACGCCGTCGAGAATCGTGAGCGGCGCATCGCCGCTTTGCACGATCTTGGTCAGCGCCTGCGCGCGAATGATGTACGAGGACACGGGCGATGACGTCGCGGGGCGGCGTTGGCGCTCGGCAACGGCAGGCGCCTGGCTATTGCACAGCATCGGATCGATTGTACCTGCGCGACCCATGGGCCCTGCGCACCCCAAGTTACAATGAATCGATCGAATCGCGCCTGGGCCCATCCCGGGCGCGCCATCGCACATATCACGACGGACCATGATCTTTTCAACCGCGACGCGCCGCATCCGGCTCGCCTTGTTGGCGTTGCTGCTCGTCGTGCCATCGCTTGCGCTGGCCGCGTCGAAGTCGCCGGTGCTGTTGGTGGTAGGAGATTCGATCTCCGCGGGCTACGGCTTGTCGCCCGGCCAGGGGTGGGTCGACCTGCTCGCACAGCGCCTGCGCAGCGAAGGTTATCCGTACCACGTCGTCAACGCTTCGATTTCGGGCGACACCACCGCAGGCGGACGCGCGCGCCTGCCGGCTTTGTTGAAGCAGCATGAGCCGGCCGTGGTGGTCATCGAGCTCGGCGGCAACGACGCATTGCGCGGCGGCGACCTCGGTGCCGCGCAGTCGAACCTCGAAGCGATGGTGCGCGCCGTGAAGGCAGCAGGCGCCAGGCCGATGCTCGTCGGCATGCAGCTTCCGCCCAACTACGGCGCGAGCTACGTGCATCGCTTCGCAGCGATGTTTGAGGACATTGCCAGGGCGCAGAAGGTGCCGGTGGTGCCCTACCTGTTCCAGGGCTTCGGCGAAGATCTCGCATCGTTCCAGCCCGACAGCATCCATCCCACCGCGAACGTGCAGCCGCGCATCCTCGCCAACGTCTGGCCCACGCTGTCCGCGCTGCTCGCCAAGCGATGATGCTTCCGCTTCCGCCGGGTCCTCCGCCCCGCGTCGGCGAACGCGCGCACGTCGGGGAGATCGATCGGTTCACCGATCGCATCGACGTCCGCTCGCCGGCCGAGTTCGCCGAGGATCATTTGCCGGGCGCGATCAATCTGCCGATCCTCGACGACGCGGAGCGGGCGCGCGTGGGAACGATGTACGTGCAGGTCTCGGCGTTCGAAGCGCGACGCATGGGCGCGGCCATCGCCTCGCGCAATATCGCGCGCATGCTTGAGACCTACGCCGCGGACAAGCCGCGCGAATGGCGTCCGCTGGTGTACTGCTGGCGCGGCGGACAACGAAGTCGCGCCGTTGCGCACGTATTCTCCGAAGTCGGCTGGCGCGCAGCGCAGCTCGAAGGTGGCTATCGCGCCTATCGACGCCACGTCATCGCGCAGCTCGCAACCGTGCCGCAAAGGTTCGACTATCGCGTCATCTGCGGCCTCACCGGTTCGGGCAAATCGCGGCTGCTCCGTGCGCTGGCCGCCGCGGGCGCGCAGGTCCTCGATCTCGAGACGCTCGCGAAGCATCGCGGCTCGCTGCTCGGCGACTTGCCGGGCGATCCGCAGCCTTCGCAGAAGTGGTTCGAGAGCCAACTCCTCGAAGCGCTGCAAAGGCTCGATGTCGCGCGGCCCGTATACGTGGAGTCGGAGAGCAAGCGCATCGGGACCGTGCAGCTTCCCGAAGCGCTGCTCGTGACGATGCGCGAAGCCTCGTGCGTGCGCGTGGACACGCCGCGCGCGCTTCGTGTCGCCCTGCTCAAGGACGAATACGCGCATTTCCTTGGCGACAGCGGCGCACTCTCCGGGCGCCTGGCACCGCTCACCGAGATCGTCGGACGGAAGACCCTCGCACGCTGGATCGAACTGGCCGGCGCGGACCAGCACGACGCGCTCGTCGCGGAATTGCTCGACCGGCACTACGATCCGCTCTACCTGCGATCGATCGACCGCAATTTCCCGCGTCATGTCGATGCGATCGTCGCGAGCGTTGACGCCATCTCGCAGTCCGATTTCGCCGCTCTCGCGAACGAGCTCATCGCGCGCGAAAACGCCATGGCCGAGACGACGTGATGGCGCTACGCGTGCATCGCAACCTTCGGGAGTGAAAGAGCATGGAGTATGCGTTTCGCCTGGTGAACGTCTTCGCCGAGTCACCGCTGGCCGGCAATCCGCTTTGCGTGTTCGAGGATGCACGCGGCATCGACGACAAGACGATGCAGGCGCTTGCGCTCCAATTCAACCTGTCCGAGACCACCTTTCTGCTTCCCTCGACGCTCGCGACCGCGCGCGTGCGCATCTTCACGCCGACCTTCGAAATGCCTTTCGCCGGCCATCCGACGCTCGGATCGGCTCACGTGGTCCGCAACCTGAACAACGCCGGCGATGCCGTTACTCTGGAGATGCGTGCCGGCGTGATTCCGGTCGAAGCGGAAGGCGACGTGTGGACCTTGCAGGCCAACGCACCCAAGCATCGCCCACTCGAGCTGGATCGTGAGACGCTGGCGATGACGCTGGGGCTTGCGCCGAATGACCTCGCCGAGGCGCCGCCGCTGTGGGTCGATACCGGCAGCGAGCAGTTGATCGTTCCCCTTGCCCACGCCGACGCGGTCCGTCGCGCCGCACCGCGTGCCGAGCTGATGCAAAAGCACGCATCGACCGGTCAACGCGCGATGGCCTACGTGTTCGCTCGCGACGGCGACCACGTGCTCGCCCGCTTCTTCTTTCCCAAGCATGGCGCCGTGCTGGAGGATCCCGGTACCGGATCGGCGTGTGCCAACCTCGGCGGCTGGCTCCTCGCGACCGGGGCACGTTTGCCCCAGCGGCTGCGCATCGATCAGGGCGAGGCCGTAGGACGGCCTTGCCGGCTCGGGCTGGAGGTGACCGACGACCGGCGCATCCGCGTCTCGGGACGGGTGATCGAGATCGCCCGCGGCACACTCAGGCTCTAGCGCGGGGCAGCAGGACGTTGTGGGCCTGCGCCATGAACACGTTGCACGCAGGCAAAGGCGTCGTGCCCGCGCAGGCGGCGACCCGGCGACGTTGTTCCTCCAGCGGCGGCCGAACGAAAGCCACCGGGCTCGCGCTTGCGCGGCAACGACGAATGCGTGACATTCATCGCCGCCGGAGTAACGTCCGGAAGCTGCCCATCGCGGGAAGGCCGGAGTAACGTCCGGAAGCTGCCTATCGCGGGAAGCTCTGCGTTGCTCGGCGCGAGCGTGCAGTAACCCCGGGGCTTCCCTGACAGGCTCGCGTTACATCGCGTTACACATCGGCAGGTCAACAACGCGCAACGCAGCAACGTTGTGGGGAGACTTCCGCGTCAAGCAATCCCATGACCTGGCGAACGCCCATCCCATTCCCGCTTGCTCACCGCAGCGCTGCGACGTTCGCGGTGTCCATGATCTGCGCGTTCGCATCACTTTGCACCCTGGCAGCGGAGCCGACGCTAGACGTCCAGGCGGCGCGCCACTTGCTCGTACGGACCGGTTTCGGCCCGACCGGCGCAGAGGTCGCCGCCTTCACCGGGCTGACGCGGGCGGCGGCAGTCGATCGTGTGCTCGGCACGACGCGAACCGAGGCCCTGACGCCGCCACCGTCCTGGACCACCGAACCCGCATCACTGCGGCCGCCAGGCGCTCCGATGGTCTCGGAGGAAGATCGCAAGGCGTTCCGCCAATTGCAGCAGCGGCGCACCGCCGAGCTGCGCGCCTGGTGGGTGCGCGAAATGCTGAATACGACCTCGCCGCTCACCGAGCGCATGACGCTCTTCTGGCACAACCACTTCGTCAGCAGCCAGCAAAAGGTTCGCATCGCGCAGCTCATGTATCGCCAGAACGCGACCTTCCGGCGTTACGCGCTCGGCAACTTCCGCGACCTTCTGCACGCCGCGGCGAAGGAACCTGCGATGGTGATCTACCTCGACGCCGCGCAGAACCGCAAGGCCGCGCCCAACGAGAACTTCGCGCGCGAAGTCATGGAGCTGTTCACGCTGGGTGAAGGTCACTACAGCGAGCAGGACATCAAGCAGGCCGCGCGCGCGTTCACCGGCTGGAGCATCGACCGCGAGACGGGCGATTTCATGTTCCGCGCGGGCGTGCACGACCTCGGGCAGAAGAGCGTGTTCGGCCGTTCGGGCGACTTCGATGGCGACGATGTGCTCGACCTTCTGCTCGCGCGCCCGGAGACATCGGAGTTCATCGTTGCGAAGCTG
The DNA here is from genome assembly GCA_035542515.1 of Casimicrobiaceae bacterium. GTDB lineage: Bacteria > Pseudomonadota > Gammaproteobacteria > Burkholderiales > Casimicrobiaceae > VBCG01. Next base: position 6,242 of record DATKLH010000551.1, on the reverse strand, counting down.
TGGCGTGAATTCGTCTCGCCGACGCCGCAGACGCAGGACGTGCAGCGAATCGCACGCGCCTTCCGCGAGTCGGGCTACGACATCAAGGTGGCCATGCGCGAGCTGTTGCTTTGCGATGCGTTCTGGGCACCCGAAAACCGCGGCGCGCTGGTGAAGAGTCCCGCGGAGCTTGTGGTCGGCACCCTGCGCAGCCTCGATCTGTCGCCGGTCGACACCTTGCCGTTCGCGCAGGCCATCGCAGGAATGGGGCAGGTGCTGTTCGCGCCTCCGAACGTGAAAGGATGGCCTGGCGGCGAGGCCTGGATCAACACCGACACGCTGCTTGCGCGCAAGCAATACCTGGCGCGGATCGGGGCGTTGCGTCCGCCTTCGGTGCCAGGCGATTCGATCGCCGCAATGAGCGATGTGCAACGTCGCGCGGCGGCGGTCGAAAGCGCGGTGCTGCGCGCGCGTCGTCAGATGCCGACGAGCACGACGGCAATGCCGATCTCCGCTTCGCGCAATGGCATCGACGACGACATGCCGCCGCTGGCCGCGCGGATGGCGCGCGAGGCCGATGCGCGCGATCGCCTCGAAGCCGCGCTCGCACGCGGCGCGCGGCCGCTGCGTTTCGACGCGTCCGCGTGGACACAGAAGCTCGCGGGCACCAGCATGGTCGACAAGCTTGCGAACGGAGAGATGCTCCTTCTCCCGCTTCCAGCCATTACTGCCGATGTCGGCGAAGCGCGCGCCCAGCGTGACCCCGCACTTGTGGTACGCGCGGCGCTGCTGGATCCGGTGTACGAGTTGAAATAGGTGACTGGCGATGGGCGCTAGAGGATGGGCGATGGGCCTTTGCGCATCGCGTGCGCGGGGCAACGACTTATGCAATTTGGCACCGATCGTCGCAATTGCGCGCGCAACTTCGGCGATCAACGCATTCATGCGCCGAATCGCACAAGATGTCACCGGCTTGCGCCGCAACGACGAACCGCCCAGACGACCCGTCGTCCCGACGCACGTCGGAACCCAGCGACTTTGGCCGCCTCGGCCCGTCCGCGAGAGTCGCTGGATTCCGGCTTGCGCCGGAATGACGGACCACGGCATCATCGTGCACGAGACATCACTGGATTCCGACTTGCCGGAATGACGGATTACGGCACCATCGTGCACGAGACATCACTGGATGCCGACTTGCCGGAATGACGGACCACGGCACCATCGTGCACGAGACATCAAGGATTCCGACTTGCCGGAATGACGAAACAGTGTGGAATGACGAACCAGTGCGCCATCGTGACCGTGAATCCACCGACGGTGACAGCGACCCATCGCCCATCGCCTATCGCCCATCGCCTATCGCCCATCGCCTATCGCCTTTCCTGACATGAATCGCCGCGCCTTCCTCAGCCAAACCGCGAGCGCGCTCGCGTTCGCCGTCACGCGCACGATGACTGCCGCCGTTCCGCTGGGTGCGGCCAGCGTCAGTTTGGCCGCGCCGAGCGCGCCCCCCGACTATCGGCGTCTGCTCATTCTGGTCGAGCTCAAGGGCGGCAACGATGGCTTGAACACCGTGGTGCCGTACGCCGATGCGAACTACTACGCGCTGCGTCCGCGCCTCGCGATCGCGCGCGACAACGTGGTGCAGCTGAGCGATGCCGTCGGATTGCATCCGGCGCTGCAGTCGCTGCGGCCGATGTGGAAGGCGAGCGAGCTCGCGGTGCTGCAGGGTGTGGGCTATCCCGCGCCGAATCTCTCGCATTTCCGCTCGATCGAGATCTGGGACACGGCGTCGCGCAGCGACCAGTACCTCGATCGCGGTTGGCTCACGCGAACCTTCGCGATCGCTCCGGCACCCTCGTCGTTTGCCGCGGACGGCGCGATCGTGGGAAGCAACGACCTCGGTCCGCTCGCGGGCAGCGGCGCGCGTGCCATCGCGGTGGCAAGCACCAATCGATTCATCCAGCGCGCGCGGCTTGCTCGCAACGAAGCGGCGCAGGGCAACGCTGCGCTCGAGCACATCCTGCGCACCGAGGCGGAGATCGTGCAGGCGGCCACGCACCTCGGCGCGCCGCACGCGTTCGCGACGCCGTTTCCCGCAAGCCCGTTCGGCAATGCCGTGCGCACGGCGTGCGAGGTGATCGCCAATCCGGCCGGGATCGCGTGCGTGCGGTTGACGCTCAACGGCTTCGACACGCACGTCAATCAGCTGCCGATACAAGCACGGCTCCTCGGCGATCTCGCCGATGGCCTGGTCGCGCTCAAAGATGCACTGGTCGAGCTGGATCGTTGGAACGACACGCTCGTGGTGACGTATGCGGAGTTCGGTCGCCGGCCGCGCGAAAACCAGTCGGCGGGCACCGATCACGGTACGGCCAATGCGCATTTCGCGCTCGGTGGTCGAGTCGCAGGCGGGCTCTACGGCGCGATGCCGAATCTGGCGCAACTGGGCAGCGATGGCAATCCGGCGCACGCGATCGATTTCCGCAGCGTCTATGCGACGGTCCTCGACCATTGGTGGGGCATCTCGTCGCGCAGCGTGCTCGGATCGGGCTATTCGACCATTCCGTTGCTACGCGCGTGAATCGCGCCGTGCGGATCCGCAGTATCCGCGGATGGCAGCAGCGTCGTTGAGCGACGCAGGCGCGACGGCGCGTATCCTTCGACACGCTGCGCATTCGTGCTGTCGATAGCTGCCCGGATGGGCTGGCTCAGACGAGCAGCTCGCTGTCGCCACCACCCCACGCCGCCATGAATGCTTTCCAGTGCGGCGCATCGGAAGAGGCGATACGATCTCGAACCAGCGCGATCTCCTGCGCGTACTCGCCGGCGCTTTGCTCGCCGCGCATCAAGCGAAAGCGCTGATAGACGAGGTAGGTGTTGAGCACGTCGCATTCGCAATAGCAGCGCACCTCGGCGAGGCGGCCTCCCTTCACCGCATCGGCCACTGCGCTCCCGTCCATGCCGATCTTGCCGGGAAATCCACACAGGCGCGCCATGGCGTCGAGCCCGGCGCTGGCGCGCGACTGGAACATCGCGAGCACGTCCATCAGGTCGAGATGGCGCGTGTGATAACGGTTGAGGTAGCTGTTGTAGCGGAAGTCCTTGTCGTCATCGCCCCAGTCCCAGTAACGCGGCGCGGCGATGCCGTGGATCAGCGCGCGGTGATGCAGGACCGGAAGGTCGAAGCCGCCGCCGTTCCACGACACGAGCTGCGGCGTGAATCGCTCGATGCCGTCGAAAAAGCGCCGGATCAGCTCCGGCTCCGGATCGGTGGACTCGCCGATCGACCATATCTTGAGCGCATTGCCCTCGCGCATTGCACACGCGATGGCGACCACCTGCTGGAGATGATGCGGCGTGAAATCGCTGCCCGATGAAGCACGGCGTCGCTGGTTGTACCAGGTGATCACCGCGTTGTCGGACAGGCTCGCGGGAACGTCGTGAATGCGCCGGATGCCCGCGATGTCCGGAATCGTTTCGATGTCGAAGACGAGGATCGGGCTCACGCCGGGAAGACACCGGTCGACAGATAGCGATCGCCCCGATCGCACACGACGAACACGATGGTCGCGTTCTCAACCTCCTTCGAAATCCGCAGCGCGATCGCGCACGCGCCGCCCGAGGAGATGCCACAGAAGAGGCCTTCCTCGCGCGCAAGCCGCCGTGAAGTGTCCTCGGCTTCCGCCTGCGCGATGCTCTCGGTTCGGTCCACCCGGCTGCGATCGAAGATGCGCGGCAGGTACTCTTCCGGCCACTTGCGAATCCCCGGTATCGAAGCGCCTTCGGCCGGCTGCGCGCCGATGATGCGGATCGCCGGATTGCGCTCCTTGAGATAGCGCGACACGCCCATGATCGTTCCGGTGGTGCCCATCGCAGAGACGAAGTGGGTGACCTGGCCTTGCGTGTCGTTCCAGATCTCCGGGCCGGTGCCGCGATAGTGCGCGAGCGGATTGTCCGGATTGGCGAACTGGTCGAGGATGATGCCCTTGCCCTCGGCGCGCATGCGGGCCGCGATGTCGCGCGCCGCTTCCATCCCGCCGGCCTTGGGGGTCAGGACCAGCTCGGCGCCGTAGGCGCGCATGGTCTGGATGCGCTCCTGGGTCTGGTGCTCCGGCATCACGAGCACCATGCGATAACCGCGAATCGCCGCCACCATCGCCAACGCGATTCCCGTGTTACCGGAGGTGGCCTCCACCAGCGTGTCGCCCGGCTTGATGTCGCCGCGCCGCTCGGCCTCCACGATCATCGAGAGCGCCGGCCGGTCCTTCACCGAGCCGGCCGGATTGTTGCCTTCGAGCTTAGCGAGTACGACGTTCGACGTGATGCCGGGAAGCCGCTGAAGACGAATCAGCGGCGTCTTGCCGACGGTATCGGATAGCGTGGGATAGTTCGGTTTCACGGTAGTAACGGATCGTGACCTCGACACGCCTGGCCCGAGCGCACGGCGTGTCGAGTGGAGCAACGATTGTAGCGAACTGCGGCTGCGCCACTTTCCGCCAAAGACAAACCCCGCCGCGCGGGCGGGGTGTGTTCACTGCACAGCGACTGGGGCGCTACTTGGCGGGCGCCGATTTCGCGGTGTCCTTCGCCGCGCCCGCGTCGGCCTTGGTCGTGTCCTTCGCTGCGGCCTTTTCGTCCTTGGCCTTCGCTTTGTCGGCCTTGGCTTTGTCGGCCTTGGCGGCCTTCTCTTCCTTCGCTTTCGCCTTTGCGGCCTTCGCTTCCGCTGCCTTCGCCGCCTTCTCTTCCTTGGCTTTCTCCTTGTCGGCCTTGGCCTGGGCCGCCTTCGCAGCCTTGTCCTCCTTCGCCTTGTCCTTGTCCGATTTGGCTGCCTCGGCTTTGCTCGCTGAAGCGTCCTTGGTCATCGGGGCGGCCTTGGCCTCCGATTTCGGCGATGCCGAAGGCGCGGCAGGTGGAGTCGCACTGGCCGCCGAGCTCTTCGACGCGGCGGGCGCGGCGGTCGACCTGGGCTCGCTCTTGGCCGCGCCTGCGGGCATCGACGTCGCGCCGCTCACGCTGATCTGGTCCTTGATCTTCCCGAACTCGCCTTCCTTGATGCCCTTCACCTTCATGACGTCCTGCGGCGACTTGAACGGGCCATTCGCGTTGCGATAGTCGATGATCGCCTGCGCCTTGACCGGACCGATGCCGGGCAGCGCATCGAGTTCCTCCTTGGTGGCGGTATTGATGTTGACCGCGGCGAGCGCGAAGGTCGAAAACAGAAGCAAGGCAAGCGTACAGAGCAGTCGTCTCACGTCGTGTCTCCAGAGGTTGGCGTGGAATGCGGTGCACGAGCCTGCCCTGCGGCGGGCGCGCACTCGATCCGACCGCGCATCGTACGCGAACGCGACCTCGGAAGACACCACGGGACGATCGGCGCGACCGCCCCGTGGCCGAAACGCTGCTACTTGTGGCCCTTCGCGTCGGCGGTGCGAACTTCGCCCCGTGCGCTCTGGCCGCCCTTGGCGTCGGGCTTGGCAGCCACCGCGGTCTTGTTGCCGACAGTGAGCTCGGCCTTGAGCTTTTCGAAGCGCTTCGCGCCGATACCCTTGACGTCCTTCAGCTCTTCGACGCTCTTAAAACCACCGTGCTGGCTGCGGTAGTCGATGATCGCCTGCGCCTTGGCCGGCCCGATCCCGGGCAGCGCGATCAGCTCGTCCTTGGTGGCGGAATTGAGGTTGACGACAGCGAGTGCGGCATGCGCGAACAGCGCGAACACGACAGCGACGAGCAGGCGAAACATGGCGATTCTCCCTCGTAAGAAGATGAACGGTGGTCGCGACGGCCGCGAAACCTCGCGCCGCTCGCGAACGCGCTCACCTTAGTGCCGCGGGAGACTCGCCTGAAATCAGACTTTCGACGTAGCGCCCGACGCCCCGCTCGACCGGTTGCATCGGCGCCTGATAACCGGCGCTGCGCAGGCGCGACATATCGGCCTGCGTGTAGCTCTGGTACTTGCCGACCAGCGCCGGCGGGAACGACACGTATTCGATCGCGCCGTCCGCCACGAGCTGCGCGAGACTTTGCGCCTCCTGGCCACGCGCACGACGACAGGTGTTGATCGTCGCGAGGGCAACGTCGTTGAACGTTCCCGCGGCGCCGGTGCCGAGGTTGAAGATGCCGGAGCGCTGCGGATGATCGAGAAAATCGAGGTTGACCTTGACGACATCTTCGACGAACACGAAGTCGCGGCGCTGCTCGCCGGCGGCGAATCCGCCCGATCCCTCGAACAACGACACCTTGCCGTTGTCGCGGTAGTCCTG
>DATKLH010000550.1:0-2673 GCA_035542515.1 Casimicrobiaceae bacterium | reverse complement strand
CGCGGAGCGATAGACCTCGGCGCACATGGTGATCGCATCGCCGAAGGTCCATGCACCGATCGGCATGATCATGAGGTCCTGCAGATCGATCCGCCGCGATGCGTGAGCGCCGCCGCCAATGATCTGAACCTCGGGAAGTGGCATGGTGACCGCTGCTCCGTCGGCGAGATGACGCCACAGCGCAATGCCCTTGGCGGCCGCCGCGGCGTGAGCTACTGCCATCGACACTGCAACGGTCGCGTTCGCGCCCAGATTCGACTTGTCGGATGTGCCATCGCAGGCGCACAGCGTTGCGTCGACGCCGGTCTGGTCGGTGGCATCGCGACCGAGCAGGCGCGCTGCGATGGGACCGTTGACGTTGACGATCGCACGCATGACATCGAGGCCGCCGAATCGCACGCCGCCGTCGCGCAAGTCGATCGCTTCGCGCGAACCGCGCGACGCTCCGGCAGGCGCGATGGCGCGTCCCACCGCGCCCGAGCCGAGCGCGACTTCGGCTTCGAGCGTCGGGCGGCCGCGCGAATCCCATACGCGGCGCGCGCGAACCGAGCGAATCGAGGTCGATGCCATCGCAGTCGGCTATGCGTCGCGCCAGTGCGGCACGCGTGTCGCGATGGCGGCGAGATCGGCCGGGCGATCGATGAGCAGCGATCGGGCGAAATGGCGCACCGCGCCGCGTTGGCGCTCGTCGAGATACTCCACCGGCGACTTGCCGTCGACGCGCGCAAGAACCAACGCGGGCAACAGGCGTGCTGTGCGCGCATCGAGGTCGATCCAGGGTTCCCAGTTCACGTGCGCAGCATACGCGCGCATCAATGCCGCGTACGCGTAGAGATAGCGTTCGCGCCACTGCGGTTTCCACGCGGTCTTCAGCACCAGATGCTTGAGCACGAACGCAAGGTCGAACGCGGGGTCGCCGAACCAGGCGCACTCGGCGTCGAGGATGATCGGACCCGCCGCGCCGATGAGCAGGTTCTTCGGGCTGAAGTCGCCATGCACCAGCACGCGACGCGTCCGTGCCGTCGTCCGGACCAGATCGTGCAGCGCCGCTTGCAGGTCCGGATGCATCGACGCGGTGGCGACAAGATAGGGCTCGAGGCGGATCGCGTAGAACAGGTCGTCGGTAGCGAAGCGAGCGGCAAGATCGCGTCGATCGGCGGTCGCGCGATGGATCGTGCCCAGCACCTCGCCGATGCGAAATGCCACCGTGGCTTCGATGCAACCGTCGCGCAGCAAGCCTTTCCAGACCGGGAAGGCGTCGGGCGGGAACCAGGTCATCGCGAACGCGCCGTGCTCGCGTGATTCGGCCAGCACCTCGGGAACGCAGCCGGGGCAGGCCAGGGCCGCCTCCCGCATCCAGGCAGCCTCGTAGCGGTTGCGCTCGACCGGAGCGCGCCAATCGGCGGCCACTTTCAGCTTGGCGAGCGCTCGCTTCACGCAGACGACGCGATGCGGCAAGTCGACCCGATAAACGTCGCTCGAAACGCCGCCGGCGAGTGGCGTAAAATGGGCCGGTTCGTGAGCGCCCACTAATCCCATGGCCCGCAGAGCGACGAGCAGCTCCTGGTCGGAAACGGGCTCCGCCATGGGCGATGCAGGGGATTGGGGTCCGCTCATCGGGTGGGCGCCGCATGCGGTATACAACTTGCGTACGCATCGAATCCCAGCGATCGAGCGCGACGGGTCAGGCAGCCAGGGTCCGATGCGAAGAAGGGGTCGCGACGGCAGGAGGAGACCGCCTTGATGACGCGATATGGTTTCAGCATCCGGACCAAGACCGGGCAGCGGGTCGACAGCATCTCGATCATGGCGCAATGCATCGAGGATGCCGAGCGCCGGCTTCGGCAGATGTACGTCCAGTGCGAGATCGTCGAGGTTAGGGCGCAAGCGGTCCCGCGCCGCATCGACACGCTCGACATGGAGTCGGTCATCGGCCTGATCTCCGCCTCCCCGCCGTCAATCGAAAAAGCCGGCACTCATTAGCTCTTCGGCGAGCGCCGCGTAATCGTGCGCGCCGCGGCTCCCCGGGGCCGCGCGAAAGATGTCGAGCCCACTCGCAGGACTCTCGGCCAGTTTCACGCTCTCGCGGATGCGCGTCACGCAGATCTCGTCACTGCGAAACGACGCCGCCATCCGTTCCGCGACATCGCAACTCATCTTGCGGCGCTGGTCGTAGCGTGTCAGCACGTAGCGTCGCGTAATGCGCGCCTTCACCACCGGCTCGAGCGCGTCGAGCGCGTGCTCCACCTGCCGGGCACCTTCGAGCGCGAGGTAGTCCGCCGACACCGGGACCACGATGGCATCGGCGGCGAACACCGCGTTGAGCGACAGCACGTTCAGCAACGGGCAGCAATCCATGACCACCGGCTTGAGCATCGTGTCGCTTCGACGCAGCGCCTGCCGCAGCCGGGTGACCACATTGACGCCTTTGCCGAGCATCGAATCGATCTTGGCGAGTTCCATGTGTGCGGGCACGAGCACGATGCCGCTTCGCGTGAACTGCGCGAGGTCGGCAAGCGGCCGATTGCGCATGAAAAAGCCGTAGATCGAATCGTCGGCGTGCTTGGGCTTCACTCCGAACACGTGCGACAGGTGGCCTTGCGCATCGAGGTCCAGCGCGGTGGGGCGACGTCCGGTCTGCGCGATGGCGGCGAGGAGATTGAGCGCGGTCGT
>DATKLH010000549.1:0-5007 GCA_035542515.1 Casimicrobiaceae bacterium | reverse complement strand
CGATCGAGCGTGCGCGTCAGCGGATGCAGGCCGCCGACGCTCGCGCCGCGGCCCGGCAACGAGACATCGAGCGCTTCGGATGCGAGCTGCGCGGCGAGTTTTTCGTCGGCCAGCGCGGCACGACGTTTGGCCAGTTCATCCTCGATGACCGCTTTCACGTAGTTAATCCGAGCACCGGCTGCGGGACGCTCGGACGCTCCGAGCTTCGCAAGCGCCTTCATGTGCTCGGTGATCGCGCCGCTCTTGCCGAGATATTTCGCCTTGGCGTTTTCGAGCGCGGCCGGGTCGGCGCATTGCGCGAATTCGTCGCGTGCCCTGTCGACCAATGTCTTCAGATCATCCATACGCAACCCATAAGCTGTCACTCCCCATAAGCTGTCACTCAAGCCTTGCGCACCAGGGCGCGCCGCGATGTCGCTTGCGACATTCGCGAGCGCGCTTGTCGCTGTTGCCGCGACGCCGGCGCACGGCCGCCCGAAGCCGGCGGCGGAAGCATCATCCGGCCCAAAGTATCGTGCGCGCCCCGTGGTCGTCATGCAACGCAACCGTTATACGCAAAACAAAACAGCTCGTGGCGCGCGAAACTCTGGGCCGTATCAAGTTGTGGCGCGCGAAACTTTGGGCCGCATAAAAAAAAGGAGGCGCCTCGCGCCTCCCGTTTTCTTCGCGGAGATCGTTCAGGCGAGGGAGGCCTTCGCCTGCTCCGCGATCTTGCCAAACGCGACCTTGTCGTGCACGGCGAGATCCGCCAGCACCTTGCGGTCGATGTCGATGTTCGCCTTGGTCAGGCCGGCGATGAATACGCTATAGGTCATTCCAAGCTCGCGCACCGCCGCGTTGATGCGCGCGATCCACAATGCACGGAACTCGCGCTTCTTGGTGCGCCGGTCGCGATACTGGTACTGACCGGCCTTCATCACCGCTTCCTTGGCGATGCGGTAGACGTTGCCGCGACGGCCGCGATAGCCCTTCGCCTGCCCGAGAACCTTCTTGTGCCGCGCGCGAGCGGTCACGCCACGTTTGACTCTTGGCATGGGGTCGCTCCTTACGCGTAGGGCAGCATGGCCTTGACCGAATCCAGATTGGTGTCATGGATTCCGGCCGAGCCACGCAGGTGCCGTTTGTTCTTGGTCGTCCTCTTGGTGAGGATGTGCCGCTTGCCGGCCTGGCCACGCTTTATGGTCCCACTGCCGCGCACGCGGAAGCGCTTTTTCGCGCCCGATTTGGTCTTCATCTTCGGCATGTCGCCGCTTCCTTTATTTGCTGCCCACAGCGGTGCTCTGCGCGGCCTTGGGAGGCTGCCGTGCGGAGGCTTCGTTGCCTTGCGGCGTACCGGCCTCGGGCTTGTCAGGGTGATGCTGCTTGGGCGGGTGCGGCTTCTGCACCTGCGCTTTCTTGGGAGCCAGCAGCATCACCATCTGCCGGCCCTCAAGCCGCGGGAACGACTCGACCACGCTGTGCGGTTCGAGGTCGTTGCGAATTCGCTCGAGCAAGCGCACGCCGAATTCCTGGTGCGCCATCTCGCGTCCGCGGAAGCGCAACGTCACCTTCGCCTTGTCGCCTTCCGACAGGAACCGGATCAGGTTGCGCAACTTGATCTTGTAATCGCCTTCGTCAGTCCCGGGCCGGAACTTCACTTCCTTGACCTGGATCTGCTTCAGCTTGAGCTTCGCCTCGTGCTGCTTCTTGCTCTCCCGGTACTTGAACTTGCCGAAGTCCATGATGCGGACAACCGGGGGCTTCGCGAGCGGCGCGATCTCGACCAGATCGAGTTCCGCCGCTTCGGCCTTGGCCATGGCTTCGGCCAGCGACACGACGCCGAGTTGCTCACCTTCACTACCTACCAGCCGGACCTCGGGCGCGTTGATCTCGCCGTTGATCCGCTGTGCTTTTTCCAGAGCTATGTGCGCTTCTCCTGAAAAGATAAAAAACGGCCGGGTCCCGTCGGACGCGCCCGGCGTTGAAATCCGCTGTGGATTCAACGTCTAGCGGCGCGCAGCGACCTCCTCCCGGAGGCGCGTCAGCAGGGCATCCAGAGGCATTGCTCCGGGATCCTCGCCACCGCGGGTACGCACGGCCACCGTCTCAGCCTCCTGCTCCTTGTCGCCGACGATCAGCTGGTAGGGCACTTTCTGGAGGCTATGTTCGCGAATTTTATAGTTTATTTTCTCGTTGCGCAAATCCGCCGCGGCGCGCAAACCAGCCGCGCGCAACGCTGCCGTGACCGCTCCCGCGTACGCCGACTGACGATCGGTGATGGTCAACACGACGGCCTGCAGCGGCGCGAGCCACAACGGAAACGCGCCCGCATGATGCTCGATCAGGATGCCGATGAAGCGCTCCATCGAGCCGACGATCGCCCGGTGCAGCATCACCGGCGTCTTGCGCGTGTTGTCCTCGTCCACGTACTCGGCGCCGAGCCGTCCGGGCATCTGGAAATCGACCTGCATCGTCCCGAGCTGCCACGAGCGACCGATCGAATCCTTCAGGTGGTACTCGATCTTGGGGCCGTAGAACGCACCCTCGCCGGGCAACTCGGTCCACTGGGCTCCGCAGGCGCGCAGCGCGTCGCGTAACGCGTTCTCGGCGCGATCCCATTGCGCGTCATCGCCCAGACGCTGGGTCGGACGCAGCGCAATCTTGATCGTGACGTCGTCGAAACCGAAGTCGCGATAGACATCGAGCGCCTGCGCGTTGAACGCGGTGACCTCGGGCTGGATCTGCGCTTCGGTGCAGAAGATGTGTCCATCGTCCTGCGTGAACCCGCGTACGCGCATGATCCCGTGCAAGGCGCCTGAGGGCTCGTTGCGATGGCACGCGCCGAACTCTCCGTAGCGCAGCGGCAGGTCGCGATAGCTGCGCAGATCCGAATTGAAGATCTGCACGTGGCCGGGGCAGTTCATCGGCTTGATCGCGTACTGGCGCTTCTCGGACTCGGTGAAGAACATGTTGTCCTTGAAGTTCTGCCAGTGTCCGGACTTTTCCCACAGCGATCTATCGAGGATCTGCGGGCCGCGGACCTCCTGGTAGCCGTTGTCCTGGTAGCCGCGGCGCATGTATTGCTCGACCTGCTGCCAGATGGTCCAGCCGTTCGGATGCCAGAAGACGAGGCCCGGCGCGATGTCGTCCTGGTGGAACAGGTCGAGCTGGCGCCCGAGCCGCCGGTGATCGCGCTTCTCGGCCTCCTCGATGCGCCTCAGGTACGCGTCGAGGTCCTCCTTCCTCGTCCACGCCGTGCCGTAGATCCGCTGCAGCATCTCGTTGCGCGAATCGCCGCGCCAGTACGCGCCAGCGATCTTGGTGAGCTTGAAGACCTTGAGCTTGCCCGTCGAGGGCACGTGCGGGCCGCGACACAGGTCGATGAAGCTTCCCTCCGAGTACAGCGAGATCGGCTCGTCGCTGGGAATCGACGCGATGATCTCGGCCTTGTAGTGCTCACCCAGGCGCTCGAAGAACTTCACCGCCTCGTCGCGCGGCATGGTCGAGCGCGTCACCGGCTCGTCCTTGCGCGCGAGCTCCGTCATGCGTTGCTCGATCGCCTGCACGTCCTCGGGCGTGAAGGGACGCTTGTAGCTGAAGTCGTAATAGAAGCCGTCCTCGATGACCGGACCGATGGTCACCTGCGCGTCGGGGAACAGCTCCTTGACCGCGTAGGCGAGCAGGTGCGCCGTCGAGTGACGGATGATCTCGAGACCCTCGGGGTCCTTGTCGGTGACGACGGCGACGTTCGCATCGCGATCGACGATGTAGGAGGTGTCGACGAGTTTGCCGTCCACCCTGCCGCCGAGCGCGGCCTTGGCAAGCCCCGGGCCGATCGAGGCTGCGAGTTGGGCGACGCTGACGGGCGCGTCGAACGATTTGATCGAACCGTCGGGGAGGCGTATGGCGGGCATGTTGAAAGTGGGCAATGGGTTATGGGCGATGCGCGAGGCGAAAAGCGCAGCGAGGCAAGGTGGTGCGTGGTGCGAACTCGCTGTTCCCGACCCTTTCCATGGACGAAAAAAAAGTGCGGACGCGGCCGCACTTTTTTCGTCGGGCATCAAGCCCTGGTCACGTGTGCGAACTCGCGTTCCTAGACGTTCTCCTTGCGCGTTCGCGGTGTCATAACCGGATCCTTTCCGTGCATCCGCCGTGCCGGCGATTCAGTGCGATGGTAGGCGCGATTGGACTCGAACCAACGACCCCCACCATGTCAAGGTGGTGCTCTAACCAGCTGAGCTACGCGCCTAAAGTTGCGTGCGCAATGATAGCACGAGGGCTCGCGCGAGCCTTTGTGCGGATGGCGGCGCCGGGCCGCTAATGGGTCGTGGATCCGGCCTGCGGCGATCCGCGCATGTCGCCGAACAGCCGCACCAGCGTTTCGGGACCGACCGGCTTGACCAGGTGATCGTCGAATCCCGCGGCCGCGGATTTGCGTCGGTCCTCGTCTTGCCCCCACCCGGTTACGGCGATGATGCGCATCGGCTTGCCCCACGGCTGGCTGCGCACGCGTCGACACGCCTCGTACCCGTCGAGGCCGGGCATACGCAGGTCGAGCAGCAGTGCATGCGGACGAAGCTCGCCGGCGAGATTGATGGCGGTCTCCGCGTCGTAGGCGATGTGCACGTCGTGCCCCATGAGCTCGAGCAGCGTCGACAGACTCGATGCGGCATCCTGGTTGTCGTCGACCACCAGGATCGTCGTCCTCGTATAGGCCACACCCGCGTCGGCTTGCGCGGAAGGGAAAGGACGCGCCCAGCGGATCGGCAGGCGTACGCGAAATTCGCTGCCGCGACCCACGCCGTCGCTGCGAACCTCGACCGCGCCGCGGTGCAACGCGACCAGCCCCTTGACCAGCGCGAGGCCGATGCCGAGGCCGCCCTGCGATTTCGATGGCTGGCTTTCGATCTGCGTGAACATGTCGAAGATCGAGTCGAGGCGTTCACTCGGGATGCCGATGCCGGTATCGCTGACGACGATGCGCACTTCGCCATCGGCCTGCTCGGCACTCAAGGCGATCGCTCCGCC
>DATKLH010000548.1:0-4170 GCA_035542515.1 Casimicrobiaceae bacterium | reverse complement strand
AGCAGCAATATCACCAGCGACAGCACCGTCGCGAAGACGGGCCGCTTGATGCATGTCTCGGGAAGTTGCATCGCTTCCGCGGGCGCGGCTTCAGGATCGCGGAGCGGATCGGCGATCGGGCGATTGCGACTCGGCGCCGGCCGCGGCACTCTCCGGCGCAACGGACTCGACGCCGGCCGGGGCGCGTTGCGCAATGGGGGGCGGAGCTTTCACCGCCGTGTTCGCCGACGATGCGGCGCCGGCGATGGCGACGTTGACGCCGTCGCGCAGCTTGAGCTGACCCGCCGTGACCACGACGTCGTCGGCCGAGAGGCCCTTCACGACTTCGACCTTCGCATCGCGACGCTGGCCCACTTCCACCTTCGCACGCAACGCCTTGCCATCGACGATGCGGAACACGTACTGGTCGTCGCCCTGCGGCACGATCGCCTGCTCGGGGATCACCAGCGCATTCTTCTGATCGCGCGTGATCAGCGTGACGCGCGCGAACATGCCGGGACGCAGGCTGCTGTCGGCGTTGCGCACCAGCGCGCGGATGACCATCGAACGACCCGCCGCGTCGAACAGCGGATTGACGGCGAAGACCTTGCCGTCGAAGGCCTTGTCCGGCAACGCGTCCAGCCGCACGGTGAGCGTCTGTCCCACCTGCACCTGCTGGAGATAGATCTCGGGGACACGGAAATCGACCTTGAGCGGATCGATCGATTCGAGGTTGACCATGTCGGCGCCTTCCTTGACATAGTCGCCCGCGGACACCACGCGCAGGCCGATGATGCCGGAGAACGGCGCCTTGATTTCCATCTTCGCGAGCTTCGCTTCGGCAAGCGTGACGGCCGCTTCCGCGACACGCAGGTTGTTCTCGGCTTCGTCGCGCGCCTGGCTCGAGATGAAGTTGCTCCTGGCGAGATCCACCGCGCGGTCGTACTTGCTTTGCGCGAGCTTGAGATTCGCGCGCGCCTGCTGAAGCTCGGCTTCATTGATCGCCGGATCCAGTCGCACCAGCGGCGCACCCTGGGTGACACGCTGCCCTTCCTGGAAGTGGATCGTCGCGATACGCCCGGCGACTTCGGGCCGCAGCGTGATGGATTCATCCGAGCGCAGACTGCCCACGGCGGTGATCGTCTGCGGCATCGGCTGCAAAGTGACCCGCACGGCTTCGACCGTTACCGCCGCGCCCGCGACGGCGCCCTTCGCGACATCGGGCGCGGACGGCGCACGCGATCGCGCCGATGCGTCGACTACGCGCTGCGTGCCGAGCCAATAGCCCCCGCCCGCCGCAAGCCCCACGGCAACAACGATGACGACAACGAGCGCGGCCTTGTTCATCGCGTGCGATTCGGTCCCGATGGGATGGCGTTGTTTCGACGCCTCTGGCGCTGCCGCGGCTTCCGGCCGCGGTCCGGCGTAGTTGTTGTAGGTTGGCGCTGTCGCCGCGCGCCGATCCGGCGCCTGCGAAGCGCAGCGAAAACGTTGCATTATGCGCCGAGTAGCGTGCTGGCTGTGAAACCGCCCGACAAGTTGCCGAAAGACCTTCCCGGGGCTGCTACACTGCGCGCCCGCGTTGTCCTACCATCCGACTCCGATGCCGCAAAATCTCTCGATTCGCCGGGCCGGGCGCATGCTCGCGCTGGCGTTGCTTCACCTCTTTGCCTGGCTGGCCATCGTTTGTGCGAGCCCGGTCTCGGCGCAGACCTTCCCCAGCAAGCCGGTCAAGCTCGTCGTCCCGTTTCCTGCCGGCGGACCGCTCGATGCAGTCGGACGGGCGATCGCCCAGAAGCTGACCGAGGCGTGGGGCCAGTCGGTGGTCGTCGAGAATCGACCGGGTGCCGGCGGCAACATCGGCGCCGACTACGTCGCGAAGTCGCCCGCCGACGGCTATACGGTGGTCATGGGCGCGCTATCCACGCACGCCGTCAATCCGAGCCTCTACGCGAAGATGCCGTACGACGCGGTGAAGGATTTCGCGCCGATCACGCTGGTCGCGATCACGCCCAACGTGCTGGTGGTCAATCCGTCGCTGCAGGTCAATTCGGTCAAGGATCTGATTGCCTACGCCAAAGCGCATCCGGGCAAGCTGTCGTTCGGTTCGGGGAGCAATGGAAGCGCGGGACATCTCGCGGGAGAGTTGTTCAAGGTCGATGCCGGCGTCGATATGGTTCATGTGCCGTACAAGGGAGCCGCTCCCGCCATGCAAGCGCTGCTCGCGGGCGACACCCAGCTCATGTTCGACAACCTCGCGAGCTCGATGCCGCAGGTGAAGGCGGGCAAGCTGAAGGCACTCGCGGTGACCACGGCGCAGCGCTCGCGCCTGGTGCCCGATCTGCCGACGATGGCGGAAGCAGGTCTGCCGGGCTTCGACATCTCGACGTGGTTCGGGCTCATGGCGCCTGCCGGCACGCCACCGGACGTGATCGCGAAATGGAATGGCGATGTGGTGAAGATCCTCAATTCGCCCGACATGCGCGAGCGACTCGCAGGACAGGGCGCCGAGCCGGCGCCGATGACGCCGCAGGAGTTCGCACGGTTCATCGAGCACGAGATCCCGAAGTACGCGCGCATCGTGAAGACGTCGGGGGCGAAGATCGATTGAACGGGCGAAAGTTTCGCGAGGCGGTATTGGCTTCGCTCAATGCGAACGAGGGAGCGCCTCGTACGATACTTTCGCCCGGTTTGGATTTTGCGCACGCGGCTTGAGGCGGCGGCGCGAGTGGCCGGCGAGGGGCCCCACTTGTGGGGGTCGCCGGCGGTTTGCGAGTCGCCGCTCGAGGCCGACACGAAACAGTTCACTTCTCGCTGCACGATCAATGAGGCCGAGGCTCGGCGCCGCGTGCGGACACAACAGCATATAACACCGAGCGCTGCGCGCGCGCCAGCTACGGACGATGGCCCGTGACAGTGTGGTGGTCCCGTCGTCCCGGCGTACGCCGGGACCCAGTGACTTCGATGCGCGACAACGCGCACGTGTTGGAGGAGGCAAACATGGTGAAGAAGATTGGCGGACTCTTCGCAGTCCTGCTGCTTGCCGCGCCGCTCGCGCTGGCGCAAACGAACTATCCGACCAAACCGATCCGCCTCGTGGTGCCGTTTCCGGCTGCGGGAACGACGGACATCCTCGCGCGCGCCGCGGCGCAGCGGCTCTCGGAAGCCTTCGGCCAGCAGGTGGTCGTCGACAATCGCCCCGGCGCAGGCGGAAACATCGGTACGGAACTGGTGGCGAAGGCCGCTCCCGACGGCTACACGTTGCTCATGGGAACGGTAGGGACGCACGCGATCAATCAAAGCCTGTACAGCAAGCTGCCCTTCGACCCGGTCAAGGACTTTCAGCCGGTGATCCTGGTCGCCGGCGTGCCCAACGTGCTCGAAGTCAATCCGGCGTTGCCGGTGAATTCGGTGCAGGACCTGATCGCTTACGCCAAGGCGAACCCAGGCAAGCTCAACTTCGCCTCATCGGGCAACGGCACCTCGATCCATCTGTCCGGTGAGTTGTTCAAGACCATGACCGGCGTCACCATGACGCACGTCCCGTACAAGGGCAGCGCGCCCGCGCTCACCGATCTGGTGGGTGGCCAGGTGCAGCTGATGTTCGACAACCTGCCCTCATCGCTCGCCTTCATCAAGGCCGGCAAGCTGCGCGCGATCGCGGTTACCAGCACGGCACGCGCCTCCGCGCTTCCCGACGTGCCGACGATCGCCGAATCGGGCGTGCCGGGCTTCGATGCGTCATCGTGGTTCGGCATCCTGGCTCCGGCCGGAACGCCTCACGACGTCGTGGTGAAGATCAACGCCGAGGTTGCGAAGTGGCTGGCGACACCGGAGGCGAAGGAGAAGCTTGCAAGTCAGGGCGCGATCGCGTTCGGCGGCTCACCGGAGGACTTCGCGAAGCACATCGCAACCGAATCGGCGAAGTGGGCGAAGGTGGTGAAGGAGAGTGGGGCGAAAGTAGATTGAACGGAAAAAAGTTTCGCGACCCGGTCGATGTCTCCCATCTAGTGGACCACAACGCGGGTCGCACGATACTCTTTTCCGGCTTAGAGCATGCGCGCCCGGCTTGGGGCGGCGGCGCGAGTGGCCGGCGAGGGGCCTCACTCGTGGGGATCGCCGGCGGTTTGCGAGTCGCCGCTCGAGGTCGACACGAAACAGCTCACTTCTCGTTGCGCTATCAATGAGGCC
>DATKLH010000547.1:0-2926 GCA_035542515.1 Casimicrobiaceae bacterium | reverse complement strand
GTTGTCGCGGAAGAACGCGTCGAGCACCTGTTCCATGTGGCGCAGGTTCGCCTGGATTTCCCGGCCGACCTGCGCGAGAAGCACGCGTTCCTGCGCGCGCTTGCTCATCTCGTCGAGTATCGGCGCGCTGGTCGACGACGGCCGTCCGGCGCGCGCGGCGTCGAGCCGCGCCAGCATCAGGTCGACCTGGCGCGGGAATTCCGGCGATAGCGACGTGTAGTTCTCGAACGCGCTCTCGGCGAGGAGCAGCGCGGTCGCGTATTCCATCGCGAGCGGCTCGGACACACCGGAGGCCGGCATCTTGTCGAGGCGCTCGACCAGCGCGGCGGTGAGCTTCATCAGCGCGCCGTGATTGATCTCCACCGCCTTGGTATGAACCGAAGCGAGTGTCTGCTTGAGCTTGGCGAGGTTCTCGGCGCGTCCCGAAGCGGCCTTCAGCCACGCATCCTTCGCCCCGGCGAGCTGGTCGCGCGCTTCGCGCAGGATCGGCTGGATGCGTACGACGTCCGAGGACAGGACCTCGGCGGAGGGAATCAGCGCACCGAGCTTGTAGGCGCGTTGCACCGCTTGGACCTGCGGCGCGACCGGCGCGCTGATCGCGACGTAATACAGCGCTTCGCGACGCAGCCGATCGGCGACTTTGGCGCTGCCTTCGGCGACACGACGGATCTGCAGGTCGATGCGTGCGGCGAGCTGCTTCACGCCGAAGCCCGGCTCGAGCCCCTTCTCCACGATCGCCTCGAGGAAAGCGCCGACAGTCCACCAGAAGGCGCGCAATCCCGATTGCGTGGTGACGTCCTCGATCCCTGAGATGGAGTCGCGCATCGTGCGCGCGCCTTCCATGTCGCCGCGCAACCACCCGAGCATGCCGCGCTGGTATTGGCGCCGCTGCTTGACCAGGTAGGAAGGAAGCTTGCCGGCGGGAATCATCTCGCGCGGCGTGATGCGCGGCGCGCGCAGCGTCAGGTCCGGATAGAACAGGTCGGTGGGTGCCGCCGCCTTGATGCCGCGCACGCGCTGCATCTGCTCGTATTCGGGGAACAGCTTGAGCGGCACCGGCGGCGCGCCGTTGACCAGTTCGTCGAGGAAGATGCGCAGCTTGCGGCAGGCGCGATCGATCGCTTCGACAGCTTGCGCGATGTCGACCTCCGGCGATTCCTCGAGGCGTGCGAGATGCCGTTCGATCTCGTCGGTGAATGCAACCACCGCGTCGAGGCCGACCATCTGGATCGCACCGGCGGCCTGGTGGATATGCGTGCGCGCGTGCTTGAGCGACGCGGTTTCGCCGGGCGCGCTCTTGTACGTCGCAAGCGCCTCGAGGCCGCGCGCGAGGGCCTGGTCGATCTCGCCCTGGACCCAGGAGAGCGGGCCGAGGTCGAATTCGGGTGCGTTGCTATCGTTGGCAGCCACGGTCGTAGGCGGGCAAGAGTTTCGCGAGCCGGTCGGTACCAGCGTTATATGCGTAGATTCCGTCGGCTCGCACGATACTTTTGCTCGGTAGATTCAGTTGGCGCGGAACAAGTGCAAGTAGCATGCCGGCTGAAAGCCTGTATGCGCGCGCTCGTCGTGCACAGCTACGCGATTCATGCTTCGCGCACGACGCTACGCATCGCAGCCCGTCAATTCACAGACCTTTGTGCCTTTGTTACACGAAAAGCGACGGGCCGCCCCTAGCGTTTCGCGCTCAATTCATCCGGCGCAGAGTATCGTGCGACGCGCTCCGGCATTCGCGACAATCGAGATGCCCACCGCGTCGCGAAACTTTGCGCCGTCAAACCTTGAATCCCGCCACCGACGAGCGCAATTCGGCGGCGAGCTTGGTGAGCTGACCGATCGACACGTTGGTCTGCTTGGTGCCCTCGGTGGTCTCCTCGGTGATCTTCAGGATGCCCTGCATGCCGCGCGTCACGTCGGTCACCGACGCGGACTGCATCTGCGTCTGCGTCGAAATGCGCGAGATCAGCTCGGCGAGCTCGCGCGACACGCGCTGGATCTCGGTCAGCGCCTGACCCGCGGCGTCGGAAAGCTTCGCCCCTTCCACCACGCCCACGGTCGATTTTTCCATGGCCGCGACCGCATCCTGCGTGTCGGCCTGAATCGTCTTCACGATCGCTTCGATCTGCTTGGTGGCTTCGGCGGAGCGTTCGGCCAGTCGCTGCACTTCTTCGGCCACCACCGTGAAGCCGCGGCCCGCTTCGCCCGCAGAAGCCGCCTGGATCGCGGCGTTGAGCGCGAGCACGTTGGTTTGCTCGGTGATGTCCGAGATCAGCTCGACGATCTCGCCGATCTCCAACGACGACTCGCCGAGGCGCTTGATGCGCTTCGAGGTGTCCTGGATCTGGCTGCGGATGTCGTTCATGCCCGAGATCTGGTTTTGCACGGCGCTGCCGCCCTTTTCGGCGGCCGCGAGCTGTGCCTGCGCGACTCGCGCCGACTGGGCCGCGCTTTGCGCCACCTCGTTGATCGACTGCGCCATCGCGAGCACCGAGGCCGAGGCCTGCTGGATCTCCTTGTTCTGGCGCTGCGATGCTTCGTAGAGTCGGTTCGAGATCGCCTGCGTTTCCTGCGTCGCCTTGGTCACCTGGTCGGTCGCGGAGTTGATGCCCTTCACCAGCGTGCGCAGCTCTTCGATGGTGAAGTTGATGGAGTCCGCGATCGCGCCGGTGACATCCTCGGTCACCGAGGCCTGCACGGTGAGGTCGCCGTCGGCGAGGTTGCCCATCTCGTTGAGCAGTCGCAGGATCGCTTCCTGGTTGCGCTTGTTCTCCTGCTCGCTGTCGGTGGCGCGCACGCGAACGTCGTCGATGAACACCTTGCCCAGCACGACGAGGGCGACCAACGCGAGCAAACCGAAGCCGATCGACGCCCAGATCGTGACCAGGCGGCTGCGCCCGCCGCCTTCGAATCCGTTGGCGAGGGTCGTCGT
>DATKLH010000546.1:0-3010 GCA_035542515.1 Casimicrobiaceae bacterium | reverse complement strand
GCGTGGTGACGCAACCCCGGCCGCGCCATCGATCGGCAGCGTAGCGCGCTGTAGCGTACGGGTTTCGGAGTATTTATGCTATTGGCATGTACAAGAACCCGTGACGCCGAAGCATCGGGACCGCACTGAAATTGGTAGAATCACGTCCATGACCAGCGCCTTGCCCCTTCTGCGCGTCGCCTCGTACTCCCGCTGGTGGCGGTAGCGCCGCCACGTCCACACTCCGCCTTTCCCGACCGTCCGCCGCCGCGCGCGGCGACCCGCCGGGACTCCCCCAAGGGCTGCGCCGCTGGCAAGCGCGCGCGATTCGTTTCAGAAATCAATGGGATGGAATCAGCCATGCTGCTGATGATCGATAACTACGACAGCTTCACCTACAACCTCCTCCAGTACCTCGGCGAGCTGGGCGCCGAGGTCGAAGTCGCGCGCAACGACGCGATCACCCTCGACGAGATCGCTACGATGAAACCCACGCACATCGTCATCTCCCCGGGGCCTTGCACTCCGACGGAAGCGGGCATCTCGGTTCCGCTGATCCGGCGCTTCGCGGGCGAGGTGCCGATCCTCGGTGTCTGCCTCGGGCACCAGGCGATCGGTCAGGCGCTTGGCGGGCGCATCGTGCGGGCCGCACGCGTGATGCACGGCAAGCTTTCGCCGATCGCGCACGACGGCCGCGGCGTATTCGCGGGCCTGCCCTCGCCGTTCGCGGCGACGCGTTACCATTCGCTGGCGATCGAACGCGATAGCCTCCCGGCGGAGCTCGAAGTCAGCGCGACCGCCGACGACGGCGAGATCATGGGGGTGCGGCATCGGAGCCTGGCGCTGGAGGGCGTGCAGTTCCACCCCGAGGCGATCCTCACCGAGCACGGGAAGCAGCTGCTGCGCAACTTCCTCGCGCCGGCGCGAAACGTTCACTGAAGGCGCACGATCCGAGGCCCCGCCATGTCCATT
Organism: Casimicrobiaceae bacterium; assembly: GCA_035542515.1. Lineage (GTDB taxonomy): Bacteria > Pseudomonadota > Gammaproteobacteria > Burkholderiales > Casimicrobiaceae > VBCG01. Next base: position 2,059 of record DATKLH010000546.1, on the reverse strand, counting down.
ACGTTGCAGGACGCGCTCCAGCGCACCATCGAGCACCGCGAGATCTTCCACGACGAGATGCTGTCGCTCATGCGTCGGATCATGAGCGGCGAAGTCTCGCCGGTGATGATTGCCGCGCTCACCGTCGGCTTGCGTGTCAAGAAAGAGACCATCGGCGAGATCGCCGCAGCCGCGCAGGTGATGCGCGAGTTCGCGACCAAGGTCGAAGTGGCCGATCGCGACAACCTCGTCGACATCGTCGGCACCGGCGGCGATGCGTCGCACACGTTCAACATCTCGACCGCATCGATGTTCGTCGCCGCAGGCGCAGGCGCGCGTGTCGCCAAGCACGGCAACCGTTCGGTGTCCTCGCGCTCGGGCAGTGCCGACGTGCTCGAAGCGCTCGGCGCAAAGGTGAACCTCACGCCCGACGCGGTGGCGAAATGCATTGGTGAGACCGGCATCGGTTTCATGTTCGCGCCCAACCACCACGGTGCGATGAAGCACGCCGGGCCGGTGCGCAAGGAGCTCGGCGTGCGCACGATCTTCAATATCCTCGGACCGCTCACCAATCCCGCAGGTGCGCCCAACCAGCTCGTGGGCGTCTTCCATCCCGACCTGGTCGGCATTCACGTCCGCGTGCTACAGCGACTCGGCGGCAAGCGCGTGCTCGTGGTCTATGGCAAGGACGGCATGGATGAAGTTTCGCTCGGCGCAGCTACCATGGTCGGCGAGTTGCGCGACGGTGAAGTGCACGAGTACGAGATCCATCCCGAGGACTTCGGGCTGCACATGAAGTCCAACCGCGGCCTCAAGGTGAAGGATGCGATCGAGTCGCGCGACATGGTGCTCGAGGCGCTGTCCAACGCCGAAGGCACGCCGCGCGAGATCGTCGTGTTCAACGCCGGTGCCGCGTTGTACGTGGCGGGCATTGCGGATTCGATCGCGAATGGCATCGAGCGCGCGCGCGAATCGATCGCGAGTGGAGCCGCGCGACGCAAGCTCGATGCGTTCGTGGCCGTCACGAACAAGTTTGCACAGGCTTGACGCCAATTGGGAAAAGCGCAGTTGATGACGAGTCGTGGGCAGTTGGTGTGCCCATGTCGGAATGGAACCGATGCGCGCACCCTGATGGTCCCGAAGTGAACATGACCGTGCGCCATGCCGCCTCATCGCAGCCCCGCTAACTGCTAACTGCGAACCACGAATCTTGATTCAACCGCCCATGCCCCAGAGCGACATCCTTTCCAAAATCCTCACGACCAAGGCCGAGGAGGTCATCGCGGCGCAGATGGCGCGTCCCTTCGAGGCCGTCGACAGCGAGGCGCGGATGACGCCGCCGGCGCGCGGCTTCACCGCGGCGTTGCGGCGCAGGATCGCCGAGGGCAAGCCGGCGGTCATCGCCGAGATCAAGCGCGCAAGTCCGAGCAAGGGTGTTCTGCGCGAGGATTTCAAGCCGGCCGAGATCGCTGCCTCGTACGCGGCGGCGGGCGCGACCTGCCTCAGCGTGCTCACCGACCGAACCTTTTTCCAGGGATCGCCCGATTACCTCGTGCAAGCGCGCCTCGCGTGCTCGCTGCCCGCGCTGCGCAAGGAGTTCATCATCGACGAATACCAGGTCGCGGAGTCGCGTGCGCTGGGCGCCGATGCGATCCTGCTGATCGTGGCAGCGCTCGACGACGCGCGACTGACCGCGCTGGCAGCGTGCGCGCGCCACTACGGCATGGACGTGCTGGTCGAGGTGCACGACGGCGACGAGCTCGAGCGCGCGCTCGCGCTCGACACGCCGCTCATCGGCATCAACAACCGTAACCTGCGCACCTTTGCCGTTTCGTTACAGACCACCATCAGCCTGTTGCCGCGCATACCGGCCGATCGCATCGTGGTCACCGAGAGCGGCATTGCCGCGCAGCGGGACGTCGCACAGATGCGCCGGCACGGTGTCCACGCGTTCCTGGTGGGCGAGGCTTTCATGCGCGCCACCGATCCGGGCGCCGCGCTCACGGCGCTGTTCTCGAGCGAAGGCGCAGCGCGCTAAAGATCGGCGCATCGCTGCTATGATGGGCGGCCGCCGCGCGGT
>DATKLH010000545.1:0-6222 GCA_035542515.1 Casimicrobiaceae bacterium | reverse complement strand
CCGCGGCGGAGCGTGGGCACGGCCGCTGCTACTTGTCGCATTGAAGCTCGTGTTCCAGCCTCTCGTCACCGGACTCCTTGCAGTGTTCGCGTTCGGCCTGCACGACCAGGATGCGCAACTCGTCATCCTGATGAGTGCGTTGCCGACCGGCACCGGCGCATTCATGCTCGCCGATTATTACCGGCGCGATCCGGCCGTGACCTCTGCCACTATCCTGGTATCCACCCTGGCCTCGGTCGTGACGCTGTCTGCCTGCCTCGTACTGCTGCCGCGCCTGGTGTGAAATCATGCCGCGTCAACACGAGCCTCGAGCGCGCCCGAGCATCTCAGCGTCGGTGAGCAGGCCGGCGACAAGCTCTGCAACGCGTGGCCACCACAGCAAGCCAACAGCGGTAACATCGCTTCAACGACAACGTCGCGAGCTCGGACATGCCGGCAGTGCGCGCGATGCCGTGCACCCATTTGCGCACGCTCGTGTTCGCCGGTCATCCGCGCGCCGGCCGCAACGCTCTTCGGAGGACATCGCATGGACACTTCAACGGGCCGTAGCGCGGCCGAATGGATCGCCGAATTCATCGCAGCGCGCGGTGTGGAGCGCGTGTACGGGCTGCAAGGCGGACACATCCAGCCGATCTGGGACCATCTGGCGCGGCGCGGCGTGCGCATTTTCGACGTCCGCGACGAGGGTGCTGCCGTGCACATGGCGCATTGCCACGCGGTGCTCACCGGCGAAGTCGGCATCGCATTCGCAACCGCGGGACCCGGCGTCACGAATTGCGTGAGCGCGATCGCAAACGCGCAGCTCGAGCGGGTACCGGTGCTCCTGATCGGAGGCTGCGCGCCGGTGCCGCAGGATGACCTGGGCCCCCTGCAGGGCATCGATCACGTCTCGATCATGCGGCCGGTCACGCGCAGTGCCCGCACGCTGCGCACCGCCGACAACCTCTTGCGCGATCTCGACAAGGCCTGGGCGACGGCAATGGGCGACGGCAACGCGCCGGGGCCGGTGTACATCGAGGTTCCCACCGACGTCCTGCGCGATCCGGTGGCACCCGGCGTCGTGCTCCAGGAATACCTTGCTCCGCGGCCGCCGCGTCGCATACCCCCCGACGCGTCGGAAGTTGCGCGCGCAGCGGCGCTCATCGCCTCGGCACATCGTCCGCTGGTGATCACCGGGCGCGGGGCACAAGGCGCTGGCGCGGAGCTGCAACGACTCCTCGATGCAACCGGCGCGCTCTACCTCGACACACAGGAAAGTCGTGGACTGGTTGCCGCAACGCATCCTTCCTTCGTCGGCGCCGTGCGTGCGCGCGCCATGAAGGAAGCCGATCTCGTGATCGCCGTGGGCCGCAAGCTCGACTACCAGATGGGGTACGGGTCGCCCGCGGTGTTCCCCAATGCACGGTGGATCCGCATCGCGGACAACGCCGAGGAGCTGCGCGAGAACCGGCGCGGCGAGGTCGAGCTGTTCGCCTACCCCAGTCTTGCGCTTGTCGCAATTGCCGCAGCGATGCAAGAGCGGGCCGCCGTCGATACCGAATGGACACGCGCACTGCGCAGCGAGCACGTGCGTCGCTCGTCGAAATATGCCGAAGCACTTGCCAGCGCACCCGCCGGCAAGGATGGGCACATGCATCCGAACCGGATCTTTGCAGCGCTGCGCGAAGTCCTGCGGCCCGACGCCATCACCATCGCCGATGGCGGCGACATCCTGAGCTTCGCGCGACTGGGGCTCGAGGCCCCGCGCACCTACCTCGACTCCGGCACGTTCGGGTGCCTCGGCGTGGGTACGCCGTACGGCGTTGCAGCGGGACTGCTTCGTCCCAACCAGCAGGTCGTCGTGATCAGCGGCGACGGCGCGTTCGGCATCAACGCGATGGAGATCGACACCGCCAAGCGTCACAACTCGAAGGTCGTGTTCATCATCGCCAACAACGCCGCGTGGAACATCGAGCGCCTCGACCAGGAGATGAACTACGGCGGTCGCGTGGTAGGAACCACGCTCGCGTGGAGCGACTACGCCGGGATGGCGCGCGCATTCGGCTTGCACGCCGAGCGCGTGACCGATCCTGCGCGCCTGCGGGGTGCGCTCGAGGAAGCCTTCGCGAAGGCGCCGGCGCTGATCGATGTCGTGGTCACCCAGGATGCGCTGAGCTCGGACGCGGGCAAGGGCCTGGGCTGGGTCCCCGACTACCAGGCGCTCACCGCGTGGGACGATGCCGAGAAGGCGCGGCGGTCATGAGCAAAGTGCTCAATCTCGGCGAGATCGTCGCGGCGCACGCACGTTTGTTTCCGCAGAAGATCGGCGCGCGCGATTCACGCCGTGCCATGACCTTCGAGCAATGGAACACGCGCGCGTGCCGGGTCGCCAACGCGTTGCTCGCGCTTGGCCTGAAGCAAGGCGATCGCGTCGCGCTGCTCGCCTACAACCGCGTCGAATGGATGGAGCTGTACATCGGTCTGGCGAAAGCGGGCCTGGTCGCCGTGCCAGTCAACTTCCGCTTGGTCGGTCCCGAAATCCAGTACATCGCCGAGCATTCCGCGGCGCGTGCGTTCATCGTGCAGGACGAGCTTGTGCCTTCGGTGGAAGGACTGCGCGACAAGCTCACGATTCCCGGTAAGTGCTGGATCCACATGGGCCAGGTGACGCCGTCGGGCTGGACCGCATACGAGGACTTGATCGCGGGGGCGAACGACGGGGAACCGGAGGTCGCCGTCATGCCCAAGGACACCTGGGCGCTCATGTACACGTCCGGCACCACCGGCAAGCCCAAGGGCGCGATTCGCGACCACGAGGGCATGGCGCTCATGTCGCTGGTGACCGCGCTCGACATGGGCCTGACCCGGAACGACACGGCGCTGCTCGTGATGCCGATGTGCCATGCGAATTCGCTGAATTTCGCCTGCACTTTCACCTATCTTGGTGCAACGGTGGTCGTCGACGATCGCAAGAGTTTCGATCCCGAAGCACTGCTCGCGACCATGGCCTCGCAGCACGTCACCTTCACCTCGCTCGTGCCCACGCACTACATCATGATGCTCGGGCTGCCCGAGGAGGTGAAGGCGAGCTACGACGTGAGCCGGGTGAGCAAGCTGATGGTCTCGTCTGCGCCCGCGCGCAGGGACACCAAGCTCGCCATCCTGGATTACTTCCGCAACTCGGAGCTCTACGAGCTCTATGGCTCGAGCGAAGCCGGGTGGGTGACGCTGCTGCGCCCCGACGAGCAGATCGAGCACCTCGGGTCGGTGGGCCGCGAATGGACCGGCTCGGGCCCAGTGCGGATCCTCGATCCGTATGGCAACGAGGTGCCGGACGGCGAGGTGGGCGAGCTGTTCTCGCGCACGCCCTACACCTTCGACGGCTACCTCGACGACCCTGCGAAGACCGCCGAATCGATCCGGCCGGACGGCTATTGCAGCGTGGGCGACATGGCGCGCCGCGACGAGCAGGGCTACATCCATCTGGTCGATCGCAAGAGCAACATGATCATCACCGGCGGCGAGAACGTCTATCCGAGCGAGATCGAGAACGTGCTCGGGCGCTATCCGGGTATCAAGGACGTCGCGGTCGTGGGACTCCCGCATGAAAAATGGGGCGAGGCCGTGCACGCGGTGATCGTGATGCACGACGATGCGAGCGCGACCGAGTCCGAGGTGCTCGAGTGGTGCCGCGACAAGATGGCGGGCTACAAGCGCCCGCGCGGCGTCACTTTCGTCTCGGAAGCCGAGATGCCGCGTACCGCGACCGGGAAGATCCAGCACCGCGTGCTGCGCGAACGGTTGAGCAGCAAGCGCTGAGGCGGACGCACGCTACAATCGAGCGGACCGGTCGCCGGGTAAGTATCGTTTTGATTGCACGCCCGATCGCCCGTATCCTGCACGTCATGGACTTCGCGATTCCTGCCGAACTGGTCGAGCTTCGATCGCGCATCCGCGACTTCATCGCGCACGAGGTGGTCCCGCTCGAAGCCGATCCGCGCCGCACCGATCACGGCCCCACCGAGGAGCTGCGCCGCGAGCTGGTTACGCGCGCGCGCCGCGCCGGCCTGCTGTCGCCTCACGTGGCGCGCGAGTACGGTGGACTGGGCCTGTCGCACTTCGGTCGTGCGATCGCCTTCGAGGAAGCCGGCTATTCGCTGCTCGGCCCGCTCGCGCTGAACTGCTTCGCGCCCGACGAAGGCAACATGCACCTGCTCGAAGCGGTGGCGAAGCCCGAACACAAGGCGCGTTGGCTCGCGCCCCTCGCGGCGGGCGAGGTTCGATCCTGCTTTTGCATGACCGAGCCGCCTCCGGGCGCCGGTTCCGATCCCTCGATGCTGCTCAGCACGGCGCGCCGCGACGGCGATCATTACATCGTGAACGGCCGCAAGTGGTTCATCACCGGCGCGCTCGGATCGGCATTTGCGATCGTCATGGCGAAGATCGAGGACGCAGGTCCGACGATGTTCCTCGTCGACATGGACGTGCCCGGCATCCGCGTCGAGCACGTGATGCAAAGCCTCGACACGTGCTTCCCTGGCGGTCACGGCGTGGTGCGCTTCGACGAGGTTCGCATCCCCGCGCACGACATCCTCGGCGAGCCGGGCAAGGGCTATCAGTACGCCCAGGTGCGCCTGTCGCCGGCTCGCCTCACTCACTGCATGCGCTGGCTCGGCGCGGTGCGGCGAGCGCACGACATTGCGCTCGAATACGCGCGCACGCGCGAAGCGTTCGGCAAGCGCATCGGCGAGCACGAGGGCATCGGCTTCATGCTCGCGGACAACGAGATGGACCTGCACGTCGCGCGTCTTGCGATCTGGCATTGCGCGTGGGTGCTCGACCAGGGCGACCTCGGACTGCAGGAATCGAGCCGCACCAAGGTCATCGCGTCCGAAGCACTGTGGCGGGTCGCGGATCGCTGCGTGCAGATCCTCGGCGGCCAGGGCGTCACGGTGTCGGAGGTGGCGCGCATCTTCGCCGACCTGCGCGCGTTCCGTGTCTACGACGGGCCCTCCGAAGTGCATCGCTGGAGCATAGCCAAGCGCATCCTCAAGGGCGCGAAGAGCGCGCGCACCGCGATGCCTTCCGAGTTCGCGCGACCGGGGTCCGGTGCCTTGACTTTCCCGACGGTGAACCGGTTCAAGCGATGAGCGCAACGACAGCAGCGCCGATGTCCGAAGTCGGGAGTCCCGTGGCGGACGCAGTCGCGCGCTGGGTTGCGGCGCAGACGCAGGCGCACGACGTGCAAGTGCGACGCTTCACCTTGTTGCCCGGCGGGGCCATCCAGGAGAACTGGTTGCTCGACATGGCGGTCGAAGGCGGCGACTACGCGGGCGAGCACGCCTGGGTCCTGCGCACCAATGCACGCTCGTCGGTTGCAGCGAGCCTCACCCGCGGGCAGGAGTTTGCCGTGCTGAAGGCGGCTCATGCTCATGGCGTCATCGTGCCGCAACCGTTGTTCCTGTGCGCGGACGCGAGCGTCACCGGCCGGGAATTCTTCATCATGAAGCGGATGCCCGGCATCGCCGCCGGTCATCGCATCACGCGGGAAGCCGAACTGGTGCGCGATGGCGACGCGCTCGCCGAAGCGCTCGGCGCGAACCTCGCGCGCCTCCACGCGATCGCTCCGCCGCATGCCGAGCTGGACGCGGTGCTCCGGCCGGCCCACACCAACCACGCGCTCGCGACCATCGCCGAATATCGCGGATACCTCGATACGCTCGACGATGCCTATCCGGCGCTCGAATGGGCGCTGCGCTGGTGCGAGATCAACGCACCGAAGGACGGTACGACCGTACTCATCCATCGCGACTACCGAACGGGTAACTATCTGGTCGAAGCGGGACGCCTCTGCGGTGTGCTCGACTGGGAATTCGCAAGCTGGGGTGACCCGCGCGAGGACATCGGATGGTTCACGGCACGCTGCTGGCGCTTCGCAGGTGCAGATCGCGAAGCCGGCGGCATCGCACCGGTCGAGCCGTTCCTGCGGGGCTACCAGCGCGTATCGGGACGGGCGATTACACGCGCCGAGCTCGACTATTGGCAGGTGATGGCACATCTGCGCTGGGCCGTCATTGCGCTACAGCAGGCGCAACGCCACATTGCGGGCGGCGAGCGATCGCTCGAGCTGGCGCTGACGGGGCGCATCGTGCACGAGCTCGAATACGAGGCGCTCGACATCATCGGCCGGGCGATGACATGAACGACATCTCCGACGCCGCGGACCTGCTCACGACCGCGCGC
>DATKLH010000544.1:0-7628 GCA_035542515.1 Casimicrobiaceae bacterium | reverse complement strand
CGCTTAGCTTGTGAAGAGTGAACGTTTCGCACTTGTATGCACATGGCGACGACCGAGACTGATGATCGACACGCAATGCCGCGGCACGCGAAATCGGCTGCTCGCTTTCGGGAGGACGCCGGGCTGCGCGACGGAACGCCGGTTTGCGTGCGCGCGATCCGACCCGACGACAGGGAGCGCCTGAGGATCGCGTTCGACCACTTGTCCGCTCGAACCGTCTATCAGCGGTTCTTTCATCCCGTAACCGCGCTCACATCCAACGAGCTTCGCCATGCCACCGAGATCGATTTCCGCAATCACGTTTCACTTGCTTTGACGATCGGGAGAGAATCCGGCGAGAGACTGATAGGGTTGGCTCGCTTCGTACGCGTCGCTCGCGGCGCACATTGCGCGGAGATTGCAGTCACGGTCGTGGACGAATATCAGGGCCGCGGAGCGGGCACGCTGCTTTTGCAGCACATCGTGTGTCTTGCTCGGGCGGGCGGCGTCCGGGAATTGATTGCTAACGTCCTCGAGAACAACGCGGCCATGATGGGCGCCATCAGAAACCTCGAGTTGCCGTCTCGATACGCGATCGAGGACGGTGTACGGCGGGTCATGATCGATCTCGACGCAGGGCCCGCGAGGAGCGAGCCAAATGACAGACGGACTCCTTCCTTCGCACGCTCGATGGCTTAGTGATTATCATTAGCCGTGCTCCCTATTTTGTGATGGAATCACCGGGTGCGGGCGCGCCTCCAGCAGGGTGGGTGGCTGCCACTCAAGAGGTTCCACCGTCGTCATAGCTGTCGCAACCGTCGGGGCCCAGGTGCCTGAACGTACCGACCACGCGCGATCGTCGCCTCGCCAGGACCCGGTAAGAGCAAGGTTCGACCGATTCGAGCTGGACGAGGTCAACGCGCGTCTGCTTCGCGACGGAGTGCCCGTCGCACTCGCTCCCACCCCCTTCGCAGTGCTCTGCGCGCTCGCGCGGCAACCAGGCTCGCTCCTGACGACCAACGCATTGCTCGACGAAGTCTGGGGGCACCAGTTTGTCACCGACTCGGTCCTCAGGACGGCGATCAGCGAGCTGCGAACGGCCCTCGACGATGACGCTCGCAAGCCGCGGTTCATCGAAACCGTGTCGCGCCGGGGCTATCGCTTCATCGCCCCCAGCAGCGCGCTGGCCGCACCCGCAGCCGCAGCATCCGTTCGACAAGGCAGTGCCGCCGAAACGTCTCCGTTCATCGGGCGCACGGAATCGCTCTCGAGGCTTCGGGCCAACTGGGATCGTGCGTGCGCGGGCGAACGCCGAATCGTCTGGGTCGCCGGAGAGCCAGGGATCGGCAAGACGACGCTGATCGAGCACTTCATCGCTGGTCTCGGTGATGTTCTATGCGCCCGCGGCCAGTGCGTCGATCAATACGGCGCCGGCGAGCCGTACCTGCCCGTTTTGCAAGCGCTGTCCGAACTGTGCCGCTCCGACGCGACGCTCGTAGCGTTGCTGCGTGCAGTCGCGCCGATGTGGCTCTTGCAGCTGCCGTGGCTGAGTACCGCCGAAGAGCGCGACGGTTTGCGGCGCGAGCTCGCGGGGGCCGCGCCGGATCGGATGTTGCGCGAGATGGGCGAGCTTCTGGATCACTGCGGGGATCGCCGGCCGCTGCTGTTTGTCACCGAGGACCTCCATTGGAGCGATCGCGCCACGATCCAGCTCATGGACTACGTCGCCCGACGGCGCGGCAACGCGCCTCTCATGTGGCTTGCGAGCTTTCGCCTCACCGAAATCGTGGCGCTCGATCACCCGCTCAACCCGCTGCGCCGAGAGTTGCGGCTGCATGGGCTGTGCGAGGAGATCGTTCTCGATCCGTTCTCGGAAACGGAGGTCGCCGAATACGTGGCGGAGCGCTCCCCGTCGATCGCCAAGGACGAGGCGTTCGTGCGCGCGTTGCACGAACGCACGGACGGCTTGCCGCTGTTCGTGGCATCCATTGTGAGCGAGATGAGCGCGCGCCCCGCACAACACGGTGGTGGCGCCGCCGCCGAGCAAGTGGCGAAAGTCGCCGTTCCCGAGAACCTTGCCGCGATCATCGAGCGCTACATCGCAAGGCTGGACCGCGATGAACGCACGCTGCTCTCCGCGGCGGCCGTGTGCGGTGTTCGGTTCCGAGTCGAAACGGTCGCAGCGGCGATCGAGCGCGACGTCGACCAGGTCGCTGACAGCTGCGACCACCTGGCGCGAGAGCAGCTGTGGCTCGTAGCGCCGCGGCCCGGGGACAGCGGTGCTGGCTCCGACTCGACGTATTCGTTCAAACATGCACTCTTCCGTCAGGTGCTCTACGAGCAGGCGTCGCCACGGACGCGTGCGCAGCTTCACCGGGACATCGGCGTTGCGCTGGAAGGCGAGCGCGCAGCCGGCGTGGCGGTCGCGCCCGCGGAACTCGGCATGCATTTCGAGCGAGGCAGCGATGCGATAGCCGCCGTGCGTTACTACGGAGAGGCGGCGCAGGCTGCTCTCGCCGACCTGAGTCCTCACCAGTGCATGGAAATCATCGAACGTGCCTCGCCGCTCCTCGAGCACGCGCCTCCGGGCCCCGACCGCACCGGCCTGCAAATCACGATAGGAACGCTTCACGGTCTTGCCGCGACTCGAATATTTGGCGCGGGAAGCGACGCGAAGAACGCGCTGCAGCGAGCCTATTCGCTGCTCGACCAAGCTCCGGAGCACCCCATGCGGGGGCGGCTGCTGCATGCCTTTGGGTTCCTGCTCGTGTGGCGCGCCGAGTATGCCGAGGCGCTTGCCGTGGCCGATCGCGCGGAAGCGCTCGGATCCGCAACGAACGATCCACTGCTCCTGTCGACCGCGTATAGCTTGCGTGGACAGGTCGACCAGCGTGAAGGTCGAACGCGGCAGGCCCAGGCATGGCTCGAGCGCGGCTTGGCCCTCGCGGAGCGCCTCGACGTCGGTCCCGGAGAATTCCTCGTCGATCCACAAGTGGCGGCGCTCGGTATGCTCGCCGTGCCGCTCGTTCATCGTGGACTGGTCGAAACTGCGCGTGCTTGCGTGCGCCGCGCGTACGCACGGGCGCGCGATCACCGATGGCCGATGGCCACGCTGACGGCAATCTGGTACGGAGCGCTCATCGAGGTGCGCATCGGCAACGCCGAGCGCGTTGCGGCCCTTGCCGATGAAATGCAGGCGCTCATGGAAGAGTTCGCGCTTGCGCACGGCGGAGCCGCCAGTCGGTGGTTCCGCGCATGGGCCGACGCCCGAATGGGCGCATCCGAGGGCGCCTATGAACGGATTCGGCTCGCGTATGAAGAGAACGCGAGGCTTGGAATGGTGACCGGCGCCAGCGAGACGCTTGGCTACGCGACCGAGGCCCTCCTTCTTGCCGGCGACGTGGAATCGGCCGAAAAGCAGCTCGGAGAAGCGCTCGATATCGCCGCCAGGGTGGGCGAGCGCGTGTACCTGCCGCAGCTCTATCTGATGCAGGCTGAAGTCGCGCGCTCGCGCGGCGAGCACGCGGTCGCGGAAGCCTCTGTGCGGCGTGCTATCGAAGAGGCGCGAGCGCAGGAGGCGCCCTGGCTCGAGTTGCTGGCGCTCTCCGATCTTTGCGCGCGCGATCAAGCAGGGGTTGAAGATCGACACGCGCTCGCGGCACTGCTCGACAGGCTTCCGGAAGCGCAAGACACGACCGCCGTAGTCACTGCGCGAGCGTTGCTCCGCAAGGCGCAGGCGCCCTGAATGGGCGATGTGACTCTCGCCACGACGTTGTTTGCGCTGCGCGGCGCGGGCCGTGCTTCTGCGCCCGGGTGCTCGCGTATGAGCAGACCCCATTCATCGAAGATCGACGGAACAGCGACACTTCGCTGACAACAGTCCCTGCACGAGGCATTACGCTGCTCTCGAACCACGGCAACGAGGGTTATGGCGGTGCCCAATGCTCCACTTCGACGCACGAAACGCAGCAAGCCCTGGTTGCTTCTGCTGATCCAGCTCGCGCTCGCGGCCGGCGTGGCGTGTCTGTCTGCGTATGGATTCCTCCATATGCAGGACCACGCGGTGACCTTCATGCCGTTGAGCGCGCGCGTCGATGTAGCACCGGAAGGTCGACTCGGCGCGCCGTCTGCGGCTTCTCGCGCGATGGTGATATCCGGTCGCGAGATCCCCGCATCATCGCCGTCCATCGTGACCTATCGGGACGCGGTCGCCCGCGCTGCCCCTACGGTGGTGACCGTGCATTCCGCGCACACGGCAAAGGCGGCCATACCGCTCGCGCCCATGGCCGTCGTGAACGGACTCGGCTCCGGCGTCATCCTCGATCGCAATGGCTACATCGTTACCAACTACCACGTTGTCGAAGACGCCACCGCGCTCGCAGTGGTGCTTGCCGACGGCACCACGCACCTGGCGAGCCTCGCCGGCGTCGACGCGCAATCGGACATCGCTCTGCTCAAGATCGAGGCCATTGACCTGCAGCCTATCGAACTCGCCGACATCAACGATGTTGCCGTCGGCGACGTGGTCCTCGCGCTCGGTAATCCGCTTGGTGTCGGGCAGACGGTAACTCAGGGCATCGTCAGCGCGGTGGTGCGCAAGGGCGCGAACCCGGTTGAGAACTTCATCCAGACCGACGCGGCCATCAACCCGGGAAACTCGGGCGGAGCGCTCGTCGACACCGCAGGCCGGCTGATTGGAATCAACACGCTGATTCTTTCGCACAGCGGCGGATCCGAGGGCATCGGCTTCGCGATACCGGTCGATTACGTGAGAACCATCGCCGCGATTCTGAAGACCAAGGGTCGTGTTGCCCGCGCATGGCTCGGCATATCGACCGGAACACCAGCGGTTGGCAATGGAGCGCTCGTCGTATCGGTCGAGCATGAAGGACCTGCCGATCGAGCCGGCATCACGCCCGGCGATGTCATCGTGGCCATCGGCGAGCGAAGCGTCGAGCATCCGCAGGACCTGCGCGGCGTCGTGATCGGCGCCGAGCCGGGCACACGGGTCCCGATCGAGCTTACGCGGAACGGAAAGCGAGCGATCGTCGAGGTCGAGCTCGCGCCGCTGCCTGCTGCGCAGACGAGTCGCTGACAACCGCCATCGCGCATCGGCATCGTTCACCGTTTGGTTGCCTTCCAGTGGCACAACGCACTTCTGACCGGCCGCGACTGGGCTCGCGCTCTCCTCCGTGCACGGTACGCAACGGCGACGAAACGGAGACGTTTCGCTGACAACCGCGCGTCGCTTCGCGCCTAAGCTGCACTCATGATATTGCGTACCGGAGAACGAAGATGGATGTACGTTCGGAAAACCTGCTGAGCGGGCGCAAGGGGCTCGTCGTAGGCATCGCGAACGAGCACAGCATCGCCTACGGCTGCGCGCGCATGTTCCGCAACTGTGGCGCGGAGCTCGCCGTGACATGGATCAACGAGAAGACGAGGTCCTACGTCGAGCCTTTGGCGCGCCAGTTGTCGGCGCCGATCATGATGCCTCTCGACGTCGAGCAGTCCGGTGCGATCGAAGCGGTCTTCGATGCGATCCGCGCGCGCTGGGGACGCCTCGACTTCGTGCTGCACTCCATCGCTTTCGCCCCACCCAGTGACTTGCGAGGTCGTGTCGCCGACGTATCACGCGAAGGTTTCGCGCGCGCGATGGACATTTCGTGCCACTCCTTCGTGCGCATGGCGCGCCTGGCCGAGCCGCTCATGGACAAGGGCGGCAGCCTGCTGACCATGACTTATCTCGGCGCGGCCGATGTAGTCCCCCGCTATGGCGTGATGGGTCCGGTGAAAGCCGCGCTCGAAGCAACCGTTCGCTACCTGGCGACCGAAATGGGTCCGCGCGGCATCCGGGTCAACGCCGTTTCGCCGGGACCTATCAAGACACGTGCAGCGTCCGGCATCCGCGAGTTCGATGCACTGTTCGACGAAACACGCCGCCGCGCGCCGCTGACGCGTGAAGTCGAGATCGACGACGTCGGTTCGCTGTGTGCGTTCCTGGTGAGCGACGCCGCGCAGGCGATCACCGGTGACACGCATTACATCGATGGCGGCTTCCACATCCTTGCATGAAGCGACCGATACAGGCCAGTGATGAATAGTTTCCCCTCCAGCGATCTTGCCGTCATTCGCAACCGCACTTTCGACGAGATCGCCGTTGGCGATCGCGCGAGCATCGAGCGCACGCTGTCAGCGGCCGACATTCAACTGTTCGCAGCGATGTCGGGCGACGTGAACCCGCAGCACGTCGACGCCGAATTCGCGCAGTCCACGCGCTTCCACGGCGTCATCGCTCACGGGATGTGGGGAGCGGCGCTGATCTCCGCCGTTCTCGGAACGCGCCTCCCGGGACCGGGCACCGTCTATGCCGGCCAAACGCTGAAATTCCATGCGCCGATTCGGGTCGGTGACACGTTGAGGATCTCGGTCACGGTGATCTCCCGCGACGAGACAGGCCACCTGGTGGTTCTCGATTGCAATTGCACCAACCAGGACGGTGAGACGGTGATCTCCGGCGAGGCAACCGTCATCGCGCCAACCGAACGCATCGAGCGCCCGCGCGGAACGCTGCCGCAAGTCCGCATCGCTCTGGCCCAGGGAGACGATCTCGTTCGCCTGATCGAGTACGTGCGCCCGCTCGGCCGCATGAAGGTTGCGGTGGTCCACCCGTGCGACGAAGTGAGCCTTTCCGCTGCGCTCGACGCGCATGCGGCGGGTCTGATCGACCCGGTGTTGATCGGTCCTCGCGCGCGCATCGAGTCGGTCGCTCGGGAGTGCGGATTGCGAATCGGCGAGCTTCGCATCGAGGACGTCGCACACAGCCACGCCGCAGCTACCCGCAGCGTGGAACTGGCGGTCAAGGGCGACGTCGAGGCGCTGATGAAGGGTAGCCTGCACACCGACGAGCTCATGGGTGCCGTCGTCGCGAGCGCGCTGCGAACGGCGCGCCGCATGAGCCATTGCTTCGTAATGCAGACTCCGGCGTACCCGCGGCCGTTCATCATCACCGACGCCGCGATCAACATCGCACCCACGCTCCAGGAAAAAGCCGACATCGTGCGCAACGCAGTCGACCTCGCGCACGCATTCGGCGTCGCGCAGCCGCGCGTTGCGATCCTCGCCGCAGTCGAGACCGTCAACGCCAACATGCCCGCGACGCTGGATGCCGCCGCGCTTTGCAAGATGGCCGACCGTGGTCAGATCGCGGGCGCAGTGCTCGACGGCCCGCTCGCGTTCGACAACGCCGTGTCCGCGGCGGCGGCGCGCACCAAGGGCATCGTGTCGCAGGTTGCCGGAGCCGCCGACATTCTCGTCGTTCCCGACCTCGAGAGCGGCAACATGCTGGCCAAGCAGCTGATGTACCTGGGCGGCGCGGCGAGCGCCGGAGTCGTGCTCGGTGCGCGCGTCCCGGTCATGCTCACCAGTCGCGCGGATTCGCGCGAGTCGCGGATCGCGTCGTGCGCAGTCGCGCTCATTGCTGCGCGACGGCCCGCGAGCGGTGGCGGCGTCGCGAAGCTGTTTTCGCAGGCGATAACGGCCGCCTCCGCGAGCGGACAGAAGCAGCTGGAGCTCGCGTCATGAGCACTCCGATCCTGGTTCTCAATTGTGGCTCGTCGAGCATCAAGTTCGCGCTGTTCGACGCGACC
>DATKLH010000543.1:0-7706 GCA_035542515.1 Casimicrobiaceae bacterium | reverse complement strand
GGATCGCGTCGGCGATGCGCTGGGCGAGTTGCTCCGACAGCGTGGGAAACAGCGCGTTGTCGACGGCGACGATCGGTGCAGCGCGCTCGCTATGTTTGACGATCACGGGAAGCCTCCTGTCGCATGGTGCGGGCAGCTGTCGCGACGTGCGACGCCACCCGCGCCCGCAGTTTGTGGCCCGGATCCGGCCGACTGTCGGACTGTCGACATTATACAAAGCCGGCGGTATAGTTGAGCGAAACGACGCGACACTGCGTTGGCGTGCAAGCCGCGCCCGATGTCCGTGCGACCTCGCAAGACCGTCAGCGAAGGAGGAAGGCCATGTCCAGACCGCGTCTCGCGGCGCTCGGCGCCGCGCTGTTTGTCTTTGCCGTCGGCGTTGCGTTGCCCTCGGAGGCGCAGCAGACGGTGCGCCTCACCGCGGCGACCGGCATCGCTCCCACGGTGCCCACCGCGTGGTGGTTCTCCGATTACATCGGTCCGAAGCTCAAGGAATACTCCAACGGTCGCATCGTGCCCAACGTCCAGGTCAACGGCACGTTGTGCAACGAGCACAAGTGTGTCGAGCAGGCGCGCCTGGGCCAGATCGACATCGGCTCGGTGTCGGGCGGGAACATCGGTTCGTTCGGGCACACCTTCGACATCCTCAACCTGCCGTACATCTTCAAGGACGACGCCTCGGCGGAGAAGCTCATCACCGGCTGGCTCGGGGATGAGCTCAAGAAGCGCGCCGAAAAGGAGATGGGCCTGCACGTCATGGCGATCATCCCCTCGTACAGCTTCCGCAATGTCGACAACTCGCGCCGCGAGATCCGCGTGCCCTCCGACATGGCGGGCATCAAGTTCCGCGTGACCAAGACCGAGGTCGAGCTCACGCTGATCAAGACCTGGGGCGGCACGCCGATTCCCTACGACTGGGGCCAGCTCTACGAAGGCCTGCAGACCAAGGTCGTGGACGGCATGTACATTCCCGACGCCTACGTGGCGGCGCAGAAGTTCTACGAAGTGGCGCCGTACATCACGCGCACCGGTGGTGGCTGGAACGCGCACATCATCTTCATGGACCTCAAGCGCTATCAACGGTTGCCCGACTGGGCGCGTCAAGTCGTCGATCGCATCGGCAAGGAGATCGCCGCCAAGAGCTTCGCGGTGGATGCGGAATGGATGGCCAAGTACAACAAGCAGCTCGAGGGCAAGGTCAAGGTGTACACGCCGAGCCCGAGCGAGATCGGCCAGTGGTATGCCGGCGCACCTCCGGCATGGCACGCGGTCAAGAACACCTACGATCCCGCGCTCGCGCGCCGCGCGTTGCAGGACCAGGGCCAGCAGGAGCTCATCAAGAAACTGGAGCAGGCGGGGGCACTGTAGGGGTCGGTCGACTTTCGTGACCGGGTCGCAGCCGATGCGACCCATGCGGAAGTCGACAGCGTCCCGCCAGTCGCTGGCGCAGCCCGCAGCGTCGCGCCTCGTCTGGCCGTCGCAGCGTCGGTGCGTCGCTCGCCAGGTCAGCGTGCGTGCGCAGACACTGTCGATGGAACCGAAGCAGCAATCGCACCTCCCATGACGGACGATCCACCACCGCAGGCCGTTTCGATGCAAGCCCGCAACAGGCGCGTCAACATCATCGACGTCACCATGCGCGACGGCCACCAGTGCCTCTGGTCGACGCGCATGACCGACGCGATGATCGCGCCGATTCTCGATGTCGCCGACCAGGCCGGTTTCCATACCATCGACCTCGTCGGCGGCGCGGTGTTCGACGTGTGCGTGCGCTACCTCACCGAGAACCCGTGGGCACGCATGCGCATGGCCGCGCAGCGCCTGCGCCGCACGCCGATCAACGTCTGGATGCGCGGCGCCAGCCTGTTCACCTTCGAGTTCTTTGCACACGACGTCGTCGAAGCGACCGTCGCGCACCTTGCGGCCAACGGCATCCACCACCTCACCACCTACGATGCGCTGAACGACAACCGCAACCTCACCCATTCGGTGCGGGCGGCGCGCCGCGCGGGCATCGGCATCACCGGTGCGGTGGTGTACTCGCTGAGCCCTGTGCACACCGACGCGTATTTCCAGGAGCGTGCGCGCGAGCTCGTCGCGCTGGGAGTGGATCGTGTCTGCCTCAAGGACCCGAGCGGCCTGCTCACGCCCGATCGTATCCAGACGCTCGCACCGGCCCTGCTCGCCGCCACGCCGGGCGTTCCGCTCGAATTGCATTCGCATTGCCTCTCGGGGCTCGCTCCGCAGGTCTACCGCAATGCGCTCGATGCAGGCGTGACGTTCTTTCACACCGCCGTTCGGCCGCTCGCCAATGGAGCGTCGTTACCGCCGGTGGAAGATTTCGATGCGTTTGCGCATTCGCGCGGGCACGCGACCTGCGTCGTCCGCGAACGGGTCGACGAGATGGCGGCGTACTTCGCCTGGGTTGCCATGCGCGAGGACAAGCCGGTGGGCGAGATCGCGCAACTCGATCCGCGCATGTACGAGCACCAGGTGCCCGGCGGAATGATCTCGAACCTGCGGACCCAGCTGCGCGCGGCGGGTATCGAGCAACGCCTCGACGCCATCCTCGACGAGGTCGCGCAGGTGCGCAAGGACCTGGGCTACCCGATCATGGTGAGCCCTTTCGCGCAGTTCCTGATCACCCAGGCGACGCTCAACGTCATACAGGGCGAGCGCTACCGCATGATCCCCGACGAGCTGCGCAAGTACGCGCTGGGTCATTACGGTCGCGCGCCTGGTCCGCTCGATCCGCAGTTCATGGAGCGCGCCACGCGCGGCGAGCAGCCGCTGGACGAAGCGCCGGCCGATCGCGTGCCGCCAGCATTGCCTGGGCTGCGTGCCGCACGCGGCGCACATGCGAGCACCGATGAGATCCTGCTGGCCGCGTACTACGACGACGCGCTCGTGCGACCCGTGCTCGCACGCTGTCACGACGGCATACCCTCGGTGCGATACCGCACCACGCCGCTGCTCGAGCTCGTCGACTATCTGTCTCGCGCGAGCAACATCGCGAAAGTCCGCGTCGCGATGAACGGCATGGATCTCGAGCTCAACGGCGGCGCAGCGGCGGCGCACGCGCAGCTGCCTGCCGTTCCGGCGCCCGTCATGCGCGACTGGAATGTGCAATGACCGTCGCCCATCCGCTCGATGCACTGATCCGTCCGCGCAGCGTCGCGATCGCAGGTGCGTCGTCCAACCCGGGCAAGCTCGGGTCGCTCCCGCTGCAGTTCCTGCGCAAGTTCGACTATGCGGGTCGCGTGTATCCGATCAATGCGAAGCTCGACGAAGCGATGGGCTATCGCTGCTATCCATCGCTGGCGTCCGTCGGCGATCCGATCGACCTCCTGGTCGTCGCGATAGCCGCCGAGCGCATCCCGGCGCTGCTCGATGAAGTGCCCGCGGGTCGCGTGCGTTTCGCGCTGGTGCTGTCTTCGAATTACGCCGAGGTCGGAGCCGAGGGCGCACGCATGCAACGCGAGCTCGTCGAGCTCGCCGCGCGCAAGGGCATTCGCCTCATCGGGCCCAACTCGGTGGGCATCGTCAACCTGCACGACCGGATCGTCGCCTCGATCGGCCAGGTGTTCGATCGCGCCGAGCTGCGGCCGGGACCGGTCGCGTTCGTCTCGCAAAGCGGCGCGGTCGGCACCGCTATCACGGCCCTTGCGCACGAGCACGGCATCGGCATCGGCTACTTCGTGAGCACGGGCAACGAGGCGGATCTCGAGTTCAGCGATTTCTGCGATGCGTTCGTCGACGATCCGCGCGTCGGGGTCATCGCGGGGTATCTCGAAAGCGTTCGCGATGGGGCCCGATTCCAGCGTGTCGCCCGGCGTGCGCTCGAAGCGGGCAAGCCGATCGTGCTGCTGAAGGTCGGCACCAGCGAGGCCGGAAGCCGGGCGGTCCAGTCGCACACCGGCGCGCTCGCCGGATCGGAGGAGGTCTATCGCTCGGTGCTGGCCTCGCATGCCGTCGTGCGCGCCGACAGCATCGAAGCGCTGATCGATTGTCTGCGCATGTTCGTCGCCTATCCGCGGCCTACCGACCGCGCAGCGACGGGCCGCGTTGCCGTGCTCAGCCACTCGGGCGGCGCAGGCGTGATGATGGCCGATGCTGCGATCGACCTCGGTCTCGACCTGCCACCGCCGTCACCCGCGCTCGGGCAGGTGCTCAAGGCGCGACTCCCCGCGTACGCGGCCCTGAACAATCCGATCGACATGACCGCCAACGTCATCTTCGATCCCAGGCTGATGACCGGCAGCATGCTCGACGCCGCACGCAGCGGCGAATACGACGCGGTGATGTTGTGCGTCAACCTGATCTGGCGCCAGGGTGAAGCGCTCGCCGACGCCCTCATCGAAGCGCAGCGGGATACGCCGACGATGCTCGCGGTAGCGTGGATCGCCGCGCTGCCCGAACCGTTGCGGCGGCTCGCCCACGCGGGCGTTCCCGTGTTCAGCGATCCGTTGCGTTGCGTGCGCGCCGTTGCTGCGCGGCTGCGGTGGGAATCGGCGCGTCGTGCCGCGCTTGCGACGTCGCCTGTCGCCGTGCGTGACAGCGCAACCGCAAGCGTCGGTCTCGCTTCGCATGCCGCGCGTCAAGCGTTGCTCGAGCGTCATCGTATTTCGCTGGCGGCGTCACGTCTGGTGCAGGACGACGCTTCCGCGCGAGCCGCCGCGGCCGCACTGGGGTATCCGGTCGCGGTGAAGCTGATCGCGCGCTCGTTGCCGCACAAATCCGACGTCGGAGCGGTCCTGCTGAACGTCGCCAGCGATGCGATGCTGCACGATGCGATGACGCGATTGCTTGCCATCGCCTGCGACGATCGCGAGGGAATCCTGATCCAGTCGATGATCGATGCTCGCGACGCCGTCGAGCTGATCGTAGGGTTCAAGCGCGACAGCGTCTTCGGGCCCATCGTGGTGCTCGGACTGGGCGGAATCTTTGTCGAGATCCTGCGCGACGTGGTCATGCGTCCGGCGCCTTTCGACATGCAAGCGGCGCTGCTCATGATCCGCGGGGCGCGTTTTCTTCCGCTGTTGGAGGGGACGCGCGGTCGCAAGCCCTGCGATCTGCAGGCGCTCGCACAACTGCTGGTGCGCGTGGCGGCGTTGGCGGTCGAGGAGCCGTCGATCGCGGCGCTCGATCTCAATCCGGTGCTGGCCTCGGAGCGCGGCGTCGTTGCCGTCGATTTCCGGATGGATGTCGCACCGAGCAACGCGGCCGTGCCGCACGCTGCCCCCATCGAAGGCTGACGCGCCATGGAACTGTTCGTGCTCGTCGGCGCGCTGGTGCTGCTCATCCTGGTCGGAGCGCCGATCGGCGTGACCATGGCGGTGCTTCCGATGGCCTACATCGCCATCACCGGAGACCTGCCGCTCAGCACCGTGCCCTACCAGATGTACGAGGCCCTCGCGCACGCGCCGCTCGTGGCCATTCCGTTCTTCCTGCTGACCGGCGAGCTGATGAACAGCGGCCAGATCACCGACCGCCTGCTCGTGTTCAGTCGCGAAGTGGTGGGTCGATTCCGCGGTGGCCTCGCGCAGGTGACGATCCTGGTCAGCATGCTGTTCGCCGGCATGAACGGATCGGTGGTCGCCGATACGGCCGCGGTGGGCAGCGTGCTCATTCCTCCGATGAAAAAGGCCGGCTACTCGCCGGCGTTCTCTGCGGCGGTCACCGCCGTGGCCGGCACCATCGGCGGCATCATCCCGCCGAGCATCGCGATGATCCTGCTCGCGAGCGGCCTCGGTCTGTCGGTGGGCGGCTTGTTCGCAGGCGGAATCCTGCCCGGCATCCTGATCGGGCTGATGCTCATGGCGGTGACCTACGTGATCGCGGTACGTCGCGGCTACGAGCGGCTGGAGGAGCCGTTCAGCCTGCGCCGGTTGTTCCTCGCGTTCCGTGCCGCGGTGTTGCCGCTCACCATTCCGCTCATCATTGTCGGCGGAATGGTCTTCGGCGTGTTCACGTCGACCGAGGCGGGCGCGGTCACCGCGATCATCGCAGCGTTGATCAGCGGCGTGATCTACCGAACGCTCGACCGCTCGAATGTGCGCAGCGTGCTCGTCAAGTCGGTGGAGATGACCGCTTCCGTGTTCATCAT
This sequence comes from Casimicrobiaceae bacterium, assembly GCA_035542515.1. Lineage (GTDB taxonomy): Bacteria > Pseudomonadota > Gammaproteobacteria > Burkholderiales > Casimicrobiaceae > VBCG01. The sequence continues at coordinate 1,600 of DATKLH010000543.1, read as the reverse complement.
CATCGCCGCCGCAGGCCCATTCAGCTGGCTGCTCAACCAGATCGGGGCGCTGCAGGGCCTGAGCGATTGGCTCACGAGTCTCGCGGACCATCGCGTGATGTTCATCACCGCGCTGGTGGGATTCATCTTCGTGGCCGGCATGATCATGGACGCGGTGGCGAACATCATCGTGCTCGGTCCGACGCTGGTCACCGCGTGCGTCGCGGCCGGCTTTCCGCCGATCCAGGCGGGACTGGTCGTGACGGTAGGATTTCTCATGGGGACGGTGACACCACCGGTGGGCATCAGCTATTTCATGGCTGCCTACATCGCGGACGAGCGCCTGGAACCGGTCGCGATCGCGCTGGTCCCGTTCATCCTGGTCGAGGTCTTCGCGCTGGTGTTGATGCTGATGTTGCCGGGACTCACGCTGTGGCTGCCCGGGCTGATGGGGCTCAAGTGAGCGGCGATCGCGCCATCGCCTTGCACGCTTTCGAACGTCGCGCGCAGCGGGCCCTCGAGTGGTTTTGCAGCGCGCTTCTGGTCGCGATGGTGCTCATCACCGCCTACACGGTGATCATGCGCTACGTGTTCCGGAATCCGCCGTTCTGGGGCGATACGCTGACCATGTTCTGCAACATCTGGCTGGTGTTGATCGCATTCGCCATCTCGGTGCGCAAGCGCGACTTCATCGCGATGCAGGGCGCCTACGCGCTGCTGCCCGCCGGCTGGCCGTTCGCGCTCAACTTCGCCTGGAACGTGATGACGGTCGTGTTCGGCGCATTCCTCTTCGGCTTCGGCATCGAGGCCGCCATGAATGTTCCGGGCAGTTATTGGGAGCTCGGCGGATTGCCCAACAAGGTGCCGATGGCCATCATGCCGATCGCCGGCGCGCTGATCGCCCTGAGCGCGATGCGCAACGTCGTGGAGGACGTGGGCTCGCTGCGACAGCGACGCGCCGGCGCACGGGTTGCGACTTGATACGGAGGAGTGCCCCATGATTCTCGTCGGCCGTTACAAATCCCCGTTCGCGCGCCGTGTCGCGATTACCTTGCGCCACTTCGATATCGTTTACGAGCACCGGCCGCTCACCGCGTGGAGCCATCTCGCCGACGTGCGCGGCTTCAACCCGGTGGGACGCGTCCCATCGCTGGTGCTCGATTCGGGCGAGGTGCTGTTCGACAGCACGGCGATCCTCGATTACATCGATCACCTCGTCGGGCCGGCGCGCTCGCTCGTGCCCTTCGAGGAGCCGGACCGGCACGAGGTTCTGCGGGTGATCGCATGCGCGATGGGAGCCCTGGAGAAAGTCGTCGCGGCCCTTTACGAACGCACCATGCATCCACCGGAAAAAGTGCATGAGCCATGGGTGCGACACAACGAGGACCAGGCGCGCTCGGGTCTTGCGTGGCTCGACCATCGACCGGGCCAGCGATGGCTTGCCCTGGGTCGCCTGACCCAGGCCGACGTGACCACTGTCGCGGCGTTCGACTTCACGCGCCTGGTCAATCCGGCGCTGGTGAGCGAGGGCACGTACCCGCGCCTCGATGCGTTGTCGGCGCATTGCAATTCGTTGCGCGCATTCGCCGAGACGCGGCCGACGAACACTGTCGACGCGACC
>DATKLH010000542.1:0-3049 GCA_035542515.1 Casimicrobiaceae bacterium | reverse complement strand
CGCATCGGGCAGCGTCTGTGCGCGCAGCACATCGTCGTCATCGATGCGCAGCCAGCGATCTTCGTCCGGCGCGTGTTTCCAGTAACGGATGAGCGGTCCCTGTGCCGAGACGCCGAGCGTTTCCGATCGCCACTGCGCTCTTTGCGCGAGGTACTCGAGCGCGCCGGCGAAGCGCTTGCTCTCTCGCGCCATCGTGCCGCGCTGGTCCGGCGCGATGGACAGCACCGCGAGCGACGATGCGAACGCAATGATCGTGATGACGACGAGGATCTCGAGAAGCGTGAACCCCCGGGCGCGCACGATCGCGCATGGCACCCGGGCGCGCGGGCGTGATGTCCGCGCTACAAGTCCCACGAGCCGACGTCCGCGTCTGCGCCGCTGCCACCGGTCTGCCCGTCGGCGCCGAAGCTGAACACGTCGACCTCGCCCTTGAGCCCGGGATTGAGATATTGATAGGGGCGTCCCCAGGGGTCCCTGGGAAGCTTCTCGAGATAGCCGCCAGGTTTCCAGTTGGGCGGCAACGGTGGCTGCTCGGGCTTCATCACCAGGGCATTGAGGCCCTGCTCGGAGGTCGGGTAGCGCTGGTTATCGAGTCGATAGAGCTTGAGCGCCTGCATGATCGATGCGATGTCGCTCTTGGCCGCGACCGCCCGCGCTTCGTCGGGACGGTCGAGCACGCGCGGGACCACGAGCGCCGCGAGCACGCCGAGGATCACGATGACCACCATGATCTCGATCAGCGTGAAGCCGCGCGAGCGATCGCGCGTGCGGGGAGCCAGACGCATGCGGCCCATTATAATGCGGCGAACCTTCGCTTCGCTTAAATCGCGCGGGCTGCCCGCCACGTGCGATGCCGCCGACTCGCTCCCTTGCGCCGGTTCATCCTTGCCTCCATCGTCGTTGTCGTGGTCGCCGGTGCGGCGATCGCGGTGTTCGCGTGGCAGTGGTATCAACGACCGCTGCCGCTGCCGCGTTCGCCCTACGACTTCGAGGTGCGCAGCGGTGCATCGCTGTCCGCCGTCGCGGCGCAGTTCCGCGATGCCGGCATCCTGCCGCACACGGCGCCGCTGATCGCGCTCGCCCGCCTGCGCGGCGTCGACCGCACGATCAAGGCCGGTAACTACGAGGTCGAACAGGGCGTTTCGCTCGTGCAGTTGCTCGAGAAGCTCACCCAGGGCGACGTGAGCCAGACTTCGTTCATCATCGTCGAGGGCACGACCTTCGCCGAGGTGCGGCGCGCGCTGCACGACGATGCGCACATCGCGAAGGTCGTCATCGACTTGCCCGAGCCGCAATTGCTTGCGCGCCTTGGCATCGCCGAGCACAACGCGGAAGGGCTGTTGTCTCCCGACACGTATTTCCTGGCATCGGGGAGCAGCGACGAAGCGTTGCTCAAGCGTGCCCACAAGTTGCAGCAGGCGCGGCTCGCCGCGGCATGGTCGCGACGTGCGGCGGACCTTCCGGTGACCAGCGCCTACGAGGCATTGATCCTCGCTTCGCTGGTGGAAAAGGAGACCGGGCGTGCAGCCGATCGTCCGCTGATCGCGTCGGTGTTCATCAACCGACTCAAGCGCGGCATGCGCCTGCAGACCGATCCAAGCGTGATCTACGGCATGGGCAGCGGGTTCGACGGCAACCTGCGCAAGCACGATCTGGAGGCCGACAGTCCCTACAACACCTACACGCGCGATGGATTGCCGCCGACGCCGATCGCCTTTCCCTCGCAGGCATCTCTCGAAGCCGTGCTCAACCCGCCTGCGACGCCGTACCTCTACTTCGTGGCGCGCGGGGATGGCTCCTCCGAATTCTCGAGCACGCTCGCCGATCACAACCGGGCGGTGGCGAAGTACCAGCGGGGGGCGAAGTGAAGCAACCACCGAAGAGCGGTTCCTGGTTCTTGGTTGTCGTCGTGCTTGGTTGACGCACTACGCGTATCGTATGGTTGGGACGGCAGCACGCTAACATCCAACAACCAAGAATCAATCAGCAAGAACCAATCAGCAAGAACCAACGCTTGTCCGACACCTCGGCACACATGCCACCACCATCGCGGGGCTTCTTCATCACGCTCGAGGGCATCGACGGCGCCGGCAAGAGCACGCACGTGCCGTGGCTCGTGGACTGCATCGCGAAGCGCGGCGTCGAAGTGGTCGCAACCCGGGAACCGGGCGGGACGCCGTTCGGCGAGGTGCTGCGCGAGATCCTGCTCACGCGCGACCTCTCGCACGAAACACAGGCGCTGCTCATGTTCGCGGGACGGCGCGAGCACGTCGAGCGCGTGATCGGGCCGGCGCTCGCGCGGGGCCAGTGGGTCTTGTGCGATCGCTTCACCGACGCGACATACGCGTACCAGGGCGGTGGGCACGGGGTTGCCAAGGACTTCATCCGTGAGCTTGCTCGTCGCGTCCATCCCAACTGCAATCCCGATCTCACCTTGCTGTTCGACGTGCCGAGCGACGTTTCGCGGCAGCGCCTGAAGCGGGCGGAGAACGCAGGGCGGGAGCTCGACAAGTTCGAGCGCGAGGCGGAGGACTTCTTCGATCGCGTGCGCGACGCGTACCTCGAGCTCGCTCGCGCGGAGCCGCAACGATTTCGCGTCGTCGATTCCACCGCGAGCGTTGCCGATGTCCGCGCGCGCCTGGCGGACATCATCGCTTCGCTATGACCGATCGCGAGGACGCCACGCAAACGGCTCTGCCGGCCGGCGTTGCGCCGTTTCCCTGGCACGTTCAAGCGCTCGCGCAACTCGCTGGGCAGCGCGAGCGACTGCCGCACGCGCTTTTGTTCACCGGGCCGGGCGGCATTGGGAAGCGCGCGCTTGCGCTGGCGCTCGGGCAAGCGCTGCTGTGCGAAGCGCCCTTGCCGGCGGGCCTCGCCTGCGGGCAGTGCCCGGGCTGCCGGTTCGTTGCCAGTCGCCAGCATCCCGACCTGGTCCTGCTCGAACCGGTCGAGTACGACGAGGACCACAACGCGACGCCGGTCGAATGGATCGTCATCGACCGGATACGCGAGGTGACGCAATTCGTCCAGATCACCAGCCATCGCGGTG
>DATKLH010000541.1:0-10354 GCA_035542515.1 Casimicrobiaceae bacterium | reverse complement strand
ACACCGTCGGCGGCGTCGAGAACGATCCCCGAAACCGAGTCGTTCGGACCGGTCGCGCGACCGTGCAGGAAGTTCATCTGTGGCGAGCCGATGAATCCCGCGACGAAGCGGTTCGCCGGCCGGTTGTAGAGTTCGAGCGGCGTGCCGGTCTGCTCCACGCGTCCTCCGCGCAGCACGACGATGCGATCGGCCATGGTCATCGCCTCGACCTGGTCGTGCGTGACGTAGATCATGGTCGTGCGCAGCCGCTGGTGCAGACCGGTGATCTCCGCGCGCATTGCGACGCGTAGCTCAGCGTCGAGATTGGACAGCGGCTCGTCAAACAGGAAGATCGAGGGGCTGCGGACGATCGCGCGACCGATCGCCACGCGCTGGCGCTGCCCGCCCGAAAGCTGCGTGGGCCGGCGCTGCAGCAACTCGTCGAGCTTGAGCATGCGCGCGGCGTCGTTCACCTTGCGCTCGACCTCCGCACGCGGGGTGCGCAGGTTCTCGAGACCGAACGCGAGGTTCTGGTGCACCGTCATGTGCGGATACAGCGCATACGACTGGAACACCATGGCGAGGCCCCGCTGTGCGGCCGATACATCGTTGACGCGCTTGCCGTCGATCAGCACGTCGCCTTCGCTGACCGATTCGAGCCCCGCGATCATGCGCAGCAGCGTCGATTTTCCGCAGCCCGACGGACCGACGAAGACGACGAACTCGCCGTCCGGCACGTCGAGGTCGACGCCGTGAATGGCGGTCGTCTCGCCGAAGCGCTTGACCACGGAACGGAGCTGCAGCGAAGCCATGATGCTATTTGACCCCACTCGCGGCGATGCCGGTGGTGATGTGCTTCTGCAGGAACGCGAACACGAGCGTCACCGGCAGCAGTGTCAGAACCGTCATCGCGAGCAGATAATGCCATTGCGTGGTGAGCTCGCCCTGGAAGGCGTTGAGCGCGAGCTGCAGCGTGAACTTCTCGCTACGCGAGAGCACGATCAGCGGCCACAGGAAGTCGTTCCAGCGCCACATCACCGAGAAGATCGCGAGCACGGCGAGTGCCGGCGCCGACAGCGGCAGCACGATGCGCCAGAAGATCCGCCATTCGCTCGCGTTGTCCATCCGCGCAGCCTCGATCAGCTCGTCGGGGATCGTGAGCATGTACTGGCGCAGCAGGAACACGCCGGTCGGCGTCGCGACCGCCGGCCAGATCACGCCCCACAACGAATTGAGCAACCCGAGCTCGGACACGATGAGGAAGTTGGGCACCAGCACGATCGTCGGCGGGATCATCAGCGTCGAGATGATCAGCAGGAATACGGCGTGGCGCCCGCCGAAGCGATACTTCGAAAGCGCGAACGCGGCCATCGCATTGAACAGCAACGTGACGAGTGTCGCGACGACCGTGATGAACACGCTGTTCCACAAATACGTGCCGAAGGAGAACTGGTCGAAGACCCCGGTGTAATTGCCGACCGCAAGACGAAACTCGCGCACCGGCTGGCGGTCGCGGATATTGACCTTGTATTCCTGATCCGGCGCGGCAGGATCGACGAGCGTCGCCTGGATCCCGATGCGGCGTATCTCGGCCAGCTCGCGCGTCGTCCCGTCGGGCAGCTTCACGCGATACAGCGGGAGCGGATTGTCGTGGCCCGCCACGTGGATGCTCTTCTGTCCATAAGGCAGCAAGCGTGGCGGGAACTCGTTCAGCGCCGCCGGCGTCTTGAACGACGACAGGACGAGCCACACCACCGGTCCGAACATCAGCAGCACGCCAAGCAGCAGATAGCCGTACGACAGCCAGTCGGTCCAATCGGCGCGGAGACGACCGCGGCGGCCCCGCAACATCGGACCGAGGCCAGTCACTTTGACCCCGCATCGCCCACGCTGCGGCGGGTGAGGCGCAGCTGAACGAGCGTGAGCACGAGCAGCGAGAACGCGAGCACGAGCGACGCCGCTGCAGCCAGGCCGTACTGGTGAATCGATTCCGCAAAGCCGGTCTGGTAGATGAACTGCACGATGAACGTCGTCGCAGAGCCCGGGCCGCCGCCGGTGAGCACGAATACTTCATCGAAGATCTGCACCGCGCGGATCAGTCCGAGCACCAGCACGACGACGAGGTTCGGCATCAGCAGCGGCAACGTGATGCGCGAGAAGCGCCGCCACGGCGACGCGTTGTCCATCGCCGCGGCCTCGTACAGGTCCGCCGGAATCGCCTGCAAGCCCGCGAGCAGGATGAGTGTGTAGAAGCCCATGTGGGCCCAGATGCTCACGAAGATGCACCAGAAAAACGCCCAGCTCGCGTCCGCGAGCCACGTCACCGGCGACGCACCGGCCGCGGCGAGCACGGCATTGAGCACGCCTTCGCGCTGCAGTACCCACTTCCAAATCAGCGCTACGACCACCGGTGAAAGCAGCACGGGATAGAAGAACACGCCGCGGAAGAAGCCGCGCCCGAGAATCTTGCGGTTGAGCACCAATGCGGTGATCAGCGCGAACACGATCATGAGGCCGACCTGCAGCAGCGCGAACTCCGCGGTGTTGTAGATCGCCCGCCAGAAGAGGTCCTTGCGACATGTCGAGACGTCGAGGTAATTCTCGCAATCGAACAGCGTCTGCAGGTTCTCGAGACCGGTGAAGGGACGCTCGGAGGGGTAGAGCAGCACTCCGCCGGTGAACGCGAAGTAGAAGTCGATCACGATCGGCAGGAACGTGAAAACGCCGAGGATGACCAGATTCGGCGCGACGAACATCCATGCGATGCGCGGAACGCCGATCAGGCCCTGAAGGGCCCGCATGGGCGCGTCGATCGCATCGAGCACCGCCCGCGCGAGCAGCGCCGGAAGTGCGGCGACGCGCCGGTAAGCCGCGGCGCTCATCGGGAGCCCGTGCCTTCAGCTACTTGCCGGCGGCCTTGACCTGCTCGTCGATGTCCGCAGTGATGCGCTTCAACGCATCATCGAGCGACATCTCGCCGGCGATCGCCTGTCCCAATCGCGCGGCGGTGGGATTGAAGATCGCCCGATTGAGCTTGTAGCCCTGGATCTGGTAGGCGATTGGCGAAAGCTTCGGCACTTCGGCGACGAAGACGTTGAGCGCGGCTTTGGACTGTGGGGAGATCTTGTACTCGACGCCTTTCTTGGCCACGGCGGCATTCGCAGGAATGTTCTCGGTGCGCGCCATGTACTCGGCGTAGACCGGCTCGCTCGCGAGGTAGTCGAGGAAGCGACCCACATCCTTGGGATTCTTCGTGCGCTTGAGCGCGACGAAAGCTGCACCGCCGGGAATGCCCGTGCACGCCGCCGGGCCGCACGGATTGGGAACGGCGATCCAGTCGAAGTTCTTGCCGATCTGCGTGTCCATGCGGCGGATCTGCCAGCTTCCGGACAGGTACATCACCACCCGACCGTTGGCGAATTCCTCGAACGCGTCGCGGTAGGTCGCGCCGCCCACGCCACCCCACACTTCCTTGGGCATCGTGCCGTCGCGATTCCAGTCGTAGAGCTTCTTCGCCATCGCTCGGAAACCGTCGTCGACGACGAGGTTGCCCTTTGCATCGAAGTATTTCGCGCCCATGCTGATCGCCGGACCCGCGAAGCGGTGACCGCTGCGGTCGAATGCAACCGCGAAAGGCACCTGCGTTGCCTTCGCCACCTTCCGCGTGGCGTCGATCCACTCGTCCCAGGTGGCCTTCGGACCAGGCAGCGGTGTATTGGCCTGCTCGAACAGCGTCTTGTTGACGTACGGACCGGTCACGGTGAGCTGCGTCATCATGCCGTAGATGCCCTTGTCCTGCGGCGTAGGCCGCATCCACGCAAGCGTCTGCCCGAAGTTGGCCTCCCAGTACTTCGGGTCCTTTAGGTATGGCGTGATGTCGAGGTAGTACTTCGACAAGCCGCCGAGATCCGTGACGCGGGCGATGTCGGGGCCTTCGCCCGCCGCGAGCTGAACGGGAAGCTGCTCGAGGATCGCCTTGTACGGCACTTTGTCGATGACGACCTTGACGTCGCTGTTCTGCGCTTCGAAACGCTTCGCAAGGTCCTGGGTGACTTCGCACTCGTTCCCGTCGGAATAACAGGCGACGCGAATCTCGCCGCCCAATGCGCAGGCGCTGACGAGCGCTGCAGCGAGCGCAAAGGACAGCGAGCTGACATGGCTGAGGCGCGGCATGGCTTCCTCCTCGATTCGGCGTCGAAGCATTATAGGAGAAGTGCGCCGGTGCGCGTGTCAGGCGGTCAGCACCGCACGAGGCGGCAGTGTGTGGCTCGAAGGATGCCGTGCCGCGCTCCGAGCCTTGGGCTAAGTGGAGCTGGCCCTGAACCGGTTTGAGTGCCGATCGGTCCTGGAAATTTCCGGCTCCGTCGATACATGCGATTCAGCGGCTTCCCGCATCCGGCGCGCGTATTCAGCCGGTGTCGCCCAAGTTGAATGCAGCGCTGCCCGATGGCACACGCACAATTGACGAGCGGCGCGGGGAGCGCCCAAGGGCGTCTACGCTAGCCGAACTTCAAGACAGCTCCGGAATCCGCCCCCCGCAACCAAAAATTCAAGGGCTTGCATGTTCGCGCATGCGAGCCCTTCGCGTTTCTTGGCGTCGTGAAGCCACTGTGTAGGCGCTCAACGCGCGCCGGCCACCCCGCTTCAGCACAGCGCGGCCAAGCCGGCGCGTGCTGCTCGCACGTATCTCGTGGGTCACGATGAACGCAACCTGGGCTTTTGCGACTTTGTGCTCGAAGCATCCGCCCTCGCCGTGGCAATGCGGATCAGAGTTCGATGCGGTTGCGGACCATTCGGGCGATCGTCGGTGACGTGATCGGTGTTTTTGTTTCGTGGGCACGGCGTCGTGTTTCCAATGAAACATGGGTGTCGCGCAGTGCGCGGCGCTCCGCGGGTGCGAGCGCAGTCTGAGCGCCAATGGAGCGCGCGCAGAGCCGGCGACGCAGCTCGAGTGCGTGCTCGCCGGCGGAAAAATCGAGCCGCGAGAAGCTGCAGCTCGAAGCGTGCGCAATTGCGCCGGCCACCATCACGACTCGCGCCGCCGGGTCAATGCTCAGTCAGCGACGAGTGACAGCCTCCCGCGGCGACTGAGGGCGTCGCCTAGCTCGGGTGGCGCCGAGGAGGTCAGTGATTGGTCACGCGGTCTCGCTAGTGCTGGCAAGGTGACTTGCATCGCGACCGCGGCGCGGAGAAGAACCGTGCGCATTACGCCACATCGCGGGCTGCGGTGACGCGTGCGCTACACGCGCATGCAGAAGGGAAAAGGAATGGGTGTAACGATTGCAGAAGCCCGAGCGAGAGAACTGCTACTGCGAGTCGCCTGCCAGCCACGCCGTCCAGTCGCCACCCATCACGACGAACAACTGCGCGGCATCGACATAGCGCTGCCCCTTCGCCCGCGAGTATCCGAGGCGCGCCTGCTGATAGAGGCGCTGGGTTTGAAGCAACTGCACGAAGCTCGCCTGCCCGGCCGCGAAGCTCTCCTGCGTGAGCTCGAGCGTGGCCTGCGCCGTGGCGAGCGCGCTTTGCTGCGCGGCGAGGGCGTCCGCGTCGTGCGCAAGCGCGTGCAGGCCGTCCGCGACCTGGCCGAAGCCCTGCGCGACGATGGCGTGATAGCTGCCGAGTTGCGCAGCGTACGCCGCGATCGCAGCCTGCCGCTGCGCTTCGAGCGTTCCGCCGTGGAAGACCGGCGCGAGCAACTCGGCCGCGAGACTCCACAATCCTGCTGAACCGCTGAACAACCGCCCAAGCGTCGCCGACTCCTCGGTCCACGATGCGGATAGCACGATATCCGGATAGAGATGCGCGGTCGCGATTCCGATTGCCGCATTTGCCGCATGCAGCTGTGCCTCCGACGCCAGAATGTCCGGACGCTCGCGCACGAGCGCGGAGGGCAGCGTGACCGGAAGCTCGGTGGGCAGTGCAAGCTCGGAGAAATCGAAGTCCGGAGCCCTCCACTCGCCGGGCGAGCGGCCGGCGAGCACCGCGAGCGCATCCCGCGCGACATCGATCTGCTGCTCGATCGGCGGTATCAGCGCACGGTCGCTCGCGAGCTGGCTCTGCGCGGCGAGCACGTCGACGCGTGCAACCTTGCCCGCTTCCTGCGCGATTTGCACGAGCTCGAGGTTGCGCTCGTCGATCGCGACGATCTCGCGCACGGCCTGCATTTCCTCGCGCGCGGCCGCGATGTCGATTGCCTGCACCACGACGTCGCCAGTGAGCGCCAGATACGCACCCGCGAGCTGATAACGCTGGTATTCGGCGAGGGCAGCCTGCTGCTCCACCGTGCGACGAATGCCGCCGAAGAGATCGGTGTTCAACGTCACTTCCGGACCGATGCTGTACACGTCCGCGATCACGTGCGCATCGCCTGCGCCTCCCACGGATCCGGTCCGCTGTCGTTGCGCGCTGGCGGTGACGTCCACCTGCGGATACAACCCTCCCTGCGCCGCTGCGACGAGATGCTGCGCCTGTGCGACGCTGGCTTTCGCGGCCTGCAACGTCGGGCTCGTGGTGACGGTGCGCTCGAGTAATTGGTCGAGCTCCGGCGATTGGAAGAGCGACCACCACTTCGTAGCGACGGCCTTGCCGGTCGCGAGCGTCTGCGCAGGATCGGCCTCTCCCGCTTCGGGCAGGTCGAAGGGCTGCGCGCTATAGCTTGCACTCTCCGGAGGTTGCGGGCGCGAGAATTCGGGGCCGACCGCGCAACCGGTCAGAAGCAGCACACCCAGCACCCATGCGCAGGTCGAGCAAGCGTTGGAGCCGATTCGCATGAGACTCACTCGTAGCGCAGCGCCTCGATCGGATCGAGGTGCGATGCCTTGCGAGCCGGGTAGTAGCCGAAGAAGATGCCGACCGCCGCCGAGAAGGCGAATCCACCGACGATCGCAGCGCTCGAAAGCTGCGTCGGCCAGTGCGCAATGATGCTGATCAAGTCCGAAACGACGATGCCGGCGAGAATCCCCGCGCAACCTCCGATCACGCTGAGCAGGATCGCCTCGATCAGGAACTGCAGCAGAACCTGCAGCCGCCGCGCGCCGATCGCCATGCGCAACCCGATCTCGCGCGTGCGCTCGGTGACCGACACGAGCAGGATGTTCATGATGCCGATGCCGCCGACCACCAGCGAGATCGACGCGACGGTGGCGAGCAGGAGGGCCATGATCCGGCTGCTACCTTCGGCGGCCTCCGCGATCTGGCTCAGGTTGCGCACCGCGAAGTCGGCGGTCTGGCCGGCGCGAATGTGGTGTCTTTGCGTGAGCACCTCGGTCACTTGCGTGATCGCGGCATTCACCAGGTCCGGACCGGCTGCCTGCACGTAGATCTGGTTGACGTACCCGGTGAGGCGCGGTGGCGTGCCATAGGGATTGGGCGGGGGCGGATACATTGCGGCGAGCGGCGATTGCGCCTGTGACGGAGCTGCAACGCCGAGGACCTTGCGCTCTGCAGGCGTGAACGGCACGATCACCAGATCGTCTTGGTCCTGGCCGAACGCGCTCTGCCCCTTGGACGCGAGCAATGCGATGACGCGCGCAGGCGTGCCCTTGATCAGGATCGTCGCGCCGATGGGATTCTCGCCGGGCGCGAACAGTTGCTGATAGACGGTCTGGCCGATGAGGCATACCACTTCCGACCCCGCGTCGTCGTCCGCGGTGAGCGCACGACCCTGCGCGATCTGCCAATTGGTGGCACCGAGATAGCTCGGCGTGACGCCCTGGATGCTGGTGGTCCAGTTCTGGTTGCCGTACTGGGTCTGGCCAAGCTGGCGGATCATGTAGCTCACCTCGGCAACTGCGGGCGCATCGCGCCGGATCGCCTGTGCGTCGGCAACCGTCAGCGTTGATGCGCTGCCGAATCCCGCACGCACGCCGCCCGAGGTCGTCGCGCCCGGCAACACGATCAACAGGTTGGTGCCGAGGCTCTCGATCTGCTTGCGCACTGCCTCGTCGGCACCGCGGCCCACCGCGACCATCGCGATCAGCGCCGCCACACCGATGAATACGCCGAGCATCGTGAGGATCGAGCGCATCGTGTTGCGCCCGAGCGCCTGAGCGGCCGCGATGAGCGTCATCGCAAGGAACCTCCACACCGAGGCCGTGCGCGAGGCAGCGTGCGTCTCACGCCGCGGCGCGGACGAAATGCTGGCATCGGCCGCAATCTCTTGTCCGGGCCCTGCGTTCGGCACGTTCGTCGTATCCGACTGGATGCGGCCGTCGCGCATCGTGACGGTTCGGTCCGCATACGCGGCGATGTCCGGTTCGTGCGTGACCACGACCACGGTCACGGCTTGCTGCCGGTTCAGCACGCGCAACGTATCCATAATTTCGTGCGACGTGCGCGTATCGAGATTGCCGGTCGGCTCGTCGGCGAGCAGTACGGCCGGATGGTTGATGAGCGCGCGCGCGATCGCGGCGCGTTGCTGCTGGCCGCCCGAGAGCTGGGCGGGCGTGTTGCGCTCGCGGTCGGCAAGTCCCAGCATGCGCAACGAAGCGCGAGCGCGCGCGATGCGCTCGGCCCGACGGACAGGGCCGCCGGGGGCATAGAACAACGGAAGCGCGACGTTGTCGATCGTGCTCGTGCGCGGGAGCAGGTTGAAACTCTGGAAGACGAACCCGATGCGCTCGCTGCGGATGCGCGCCAGCTCCGGCTCGGGCAGGCCGGCGACGTCCCGGCCCTCGAACAGATAACGACCGCTCGTGGGGCGGTCGAGACAGCCGAGGATGTTCATCAGCGTCGACTTGCCCGAGCCGGAAGAGCCCATGATCGCGACGAAAGCGCCCTTCTCGATCGTCAGGCTCACGCCGTCGAGTGCGTGCACCTCCTCCACGCCGAGGCGATACAAGCGGGTGACGTCACGGACCTCGATGACCAGCGCTGGCATCGCAAAGGGAACGCCTAGCGGCCGAACAGTCGCGGCGCCGTCGCTCGCGCAGGCGCACCACCTTGGGCGCCGACGACCACCTGTTCGTCCGGTTGCAACGCGCCCTCCAGCACTTCCGTGTAGGTGTCGTCGTCGAGTCCGGTCTTGACGGCGACTTCATGCAGGCCGCCGTCGCGTAAGACGAACACGCGAGAGGCCCGAGCGGCGGCGCCCGCTGCACCGGGCCTGCCGGATGCGCTCGCCGCCGCTCCGGAGGGTATGAACCGCAAGGCCTGGTCGGGCACGCGCAGGACGTCGGTCTTCTCCGCGGTAATGATGCGTGTAGTGGCCGTCATGCCGGGCTTCAGCACGAGGTCCTTGTTCGCGACACCGATCACCACGTCGTAGGTGACGACGTTCTGCACCGTCTGCGGCGCCTGCCGAACCTGCACCACGCTGCCGGTGAAGGTGCGACTCGGGAAAGCTTCCACCGTGAACGTGGCGCGATCACCCTCTGCGACGCCGCCGATGTCGGTTTCGCTCACGTTGGTGTCGACCTGCATTTTCGTGAGGTCGGTCGCGATCAGGAACAGCGTCGGCGTCTGGAAGCTGGCCGCGACGGTTTGCCCGATGGTGATGTTGCGCGACACCACGGTCCCGTCGACAGGCGAGACGATGTTGGTGTAGCCGAGGTTGATCTGAGCGGCGGCGAGTTCCGCTTCGCGTTGCTGGATGGTGGCGAGGTCCAGCTCGATCTGCGCCTGGGCCTGGTCGTAAGCACTCTTCGCGCTGTCCAGTGTGTCCTGCGACACGATGCCGCGCGCAAGCAGGCCGGTATCGCGCTCGTAGCTGATCTTCGCGTAGGCGAGGGTCGCGCGGTCCTTCACGAGCTGCGCGTTCGCGGTTGCGAGCGTCGCCTTCGCCTGGTCCACCGCGGACTGGAAGGGCCGCGCATCGATCTTCGCGCAGATCTGTCCCTTGCGCACCCGCGTGTTGTAGTCGCAGAACTGGTCCCGAATCACTCCCGACACGTACGACCCGACGATGATCGTGAGCACCGGATTCACCGTTCCGGTCGTCGACACCGCGCGGGTGACGTTGCCGCGGGACACCGGCGCCGTGGTGTATTGGACGGGCACCTCCCGCGGTGCACGCATGTACCAGATGATCGCGCCCGCTAGCGCCGCGACGGCGACGCCGATCAGCGCGTAACGCGCGTACCGCCAAAGTTGCGGGTGCCCTCGCGACGATGGCTCGTGCGGCGTAGCGGCGCCGGCTTCGGGCGGCTGGAGAGAGGGGACTGCCTGGTCGTTCATCGATGGGACCAGCGCCATTGAAACGTCGGCAGGCGCGAGCTGGCCAATGACGATGCTCGGTCAAATGCACGCGGGACGCATTGATCACAGTCAACGGCCTTCCTGCCAGCAGGCGGCAGATGGCACATTGCTCGTCGCCGGGAATGATGCTTCCGCTTCGCTCGCCGTTTCGCCGCGCGATCGTCTCAGAATGCCAAAA